>NZ_WUMG01000015.1:0-138239 GCF_009827015.1 Delftia sp. CH05
GACCCTATAACTTTGATGACGTTGATCATCAAGGTGGTTATGCCAAGTAAGGCGCAGTCAAAATACAAAGCTGATTACAGACTCTATGAATTCGTTGTGTTGCTCGCAAGAGCAGCATGACAACAAGTTATGCCTGATGACCATAGCAAGTTGGTACCACTCCTTCCCATCCCGAACAGGACAGTGAAACGACTTTGCGCCGATGATAGTGCGGGTTCCCGTGTGAAAGTAGGTCATCGTCAGGCTCTTACAGCCCAAGAAACCCCGTAGCCCAAAGCTACGGGGTTTTTTGCATTGGGGTGCAGGAAACGGGGAAACAGGCTGAACCGCCAAAACGGACGGCTCAACGGAACATCCGAAAACGGACAACCCAAAAAAGAGAGCGCTGACGCGCTCTCTTTTTATTCCTGCCGGGCTTCTTCGCCGCACCCGGATGCAACATCCGGCGCAGTTTCCTGCGGACAATTCCGCTAGCATTGACGTTAACGTCAACGTCGCATTCCCATGGCCGCCGGCTGTGGATGCCGGCGGACTCTCCAGCCATGTCGACCACCTACACCATCAGCGATCTTGCCAAGGAGTTCGATCTCACGACCCGGGCCATCCGCTTCTATGAGGACATGGGCCTGCTTGAGCCCGAGCGTGCCGGGCCTGGCGGGCGCAATCGCGTCTACAGCGCGCGTGATCGCACACGTCTTCGCCTGACCTTGCGGGCCAAGCGGCTGGGACTGTCTCTGAACGAAGCCAAGGAGATCATCGATCTCTACGACAGCCCCCGTGACACGGGCGTGCAACTGCGCAAATTCCTGGAGGTGCTGGCTGTGCACCGTCGCCAGCTCGAAGACCGCCTGGCCGATCTGCAGGCCAACCTGGCCGAGGTGCGAGAGCAGGAATCCGAGGCCCGCACTTTGTTGAAACACCTGGATGGGAAAAATGCTTCATAATTGACGTTTACGTAAACGTAATTTGTGAGGCTTGCCTTGACCGTGCCCCGCCTGGAACCTGCCAACAGCGACTTTGCCCGCCGTGTGCAAGACAGTTTTGCACGCCAGGGCGCGATGCACACCCTGGGCGCCGAGCTGTCCTTGCTGGAGCCCGGTGCCGTCGATGTCTGCCTGGACTGGGCGCCCGGACTGACGCAGCAGCATGGCTTTTTGCATGCCGGCATGGTTTCCACGGCGCTGGATTCCGCCTGCGGCTACGCAGGGCTGACCCTGATGCCAGCAGATGCTGCCGTGCTCACCATTGAATTCAAGATCAACTTGCTGGCCCCTGCCAAGGGCCAGCGCTTTCGCATGGAAGGCCGTGTGCTCAAGCCGGGCCGCACCATCACCGTGACCGAAGGGCGCGCCTACGCCATCGACGAAGGCCGCGAGAAACTGATTGCCACCATGGGCTGCACGCTGATGTGCGTGCAGGGCCGCGATCTGGCCGATTGAGCCGGGCGGCGTTCTTTCCCCCAATTTCCACAGGAGACATGAGATGAGCCTTTCCAACCTGCCGGGCCTGAACTTCCAACTGGGCGAGGACATCGACGCGCTGCGCGATGCCGTGCGCGAGTTCGCACAGGCCGAGATTGCACCGCGCGCCGGCGAGATCGACCGCGACGACCAGTTCCCCATGGACCTGTGGCGCAAGTTTGGCGACCTGGGCGTGCTGGGCATCACCGTGTCCGAGCAGTACGGCGGTGCCGACATGGGCTACCTGGCCCACATGGTGGCGATGGAGGAAATCTCGCGTGCCAGCGCATCGGTGGGCCTGTCCTACGGCGCGCACAGCAATCTCTGCGTGAACCAGATCAACCGCAACGGCAATGAAGCGCAAAAGGCCAAGTACCTGCCCAAGCTGATCAGCGGCGAGCATGTGGGCGCGCTGGCCATGAGCGAGCCCGGCGCCGGCTCGGACGTGATCAGCATGAAGCTCAGGGCCGAGGACAAGGGCGGCTACTACCTGCTCAACGGCACCAAGATGTGGATCACCAACGGTCCTGATGCCGACACCCTGGTGGTCTACGCCAAGACCGAGCCCGAGCTGAACGCCCGCGGCGTGACTGCCTTCCTGATCGAGAAGGGCATGAAGGGCTTTTCCATTGCCCAGAAGCTGGACAAGCTGGGCATGCGTGGCAGCCACACGGGCGAGCTGGTGTTCGAGAACGTCGAGGTGCCGGCCGAGAACGTGCTGGGCGGCGTGAACAACGGCGCCAAGGTGCTGATGAGCGGCCTGGACTATGAGCGCGCCGTGCTGACGGGCGGGCCGCTGGGCATCATGCAGTCGGTGATGGACAACGTAGTGCCCTACATCCATGACCGCAAGCAGTTCGGCCAGAGCATCGGCGAGTTCCAGCTCATCCAGGGCAAGGTGGCGGACATGTACACCGTGCTGCAAGCGGGCCGCTCCTTTGCCTATACGGTCGCCAAAAACCTCGATCTGCTGGGAACCGAGCATGTTCGCCAAGTTCGCAAGGATTGCGCCAGCGTCATCCTGTGGTGCGCCGAGAAGGCGACATGGATGGCCGGCGAAGGCGTTCAAATCTATGGGGGTAATGGGTATATCAACGAATACCCACTGGGTCGCCTCTGGCGGGATGCGAAACTCTATGAGATCGGCGCCGGCACCAGCGAGATCCGTCGCATGCTGATCGGCCGCGAGCTGTTCGCAGAGACCTGCTGATCTTTCGCCTGCCTGCTGCGCCGTTCTTGAGTTTGACCCCAACAAAAGGATTGTTTATGAGCACAACCTCCATCGAAGAGCTGTTTGTCCACAACCGCGAATGGGCCCAGCAGGTGGAGCGTGACCGGCCCGGTTTCTTCACTGGGCTGATGGCGCAGCAAAAACCCCGCTACATGTGGATCGGCTGTTCCGACAGCCGCGTGCCCGCGAACCAGATCACGGGCCTGGAGCCCGGCGAGGTGTTCGTGCACCGCAACGTGGCCAACGTGGTCGTGCCCAGCGACCTGAACTGCCTGTCCACCATCCAGTACGCGGTGGACCAGCTCAAGGTCGAGCACCTGATGGTCGTCGGCCACTATGGCTGCGGCGGCGTGCTGGCGGCACTGGAGGATGTGCGCGTGGGCCTGGCCGACAACTGGATCCGCCACGTGAAGGACGTGCGCGACAAGCACCAGGCGCTGCTGGCCAGCCTGTCGCCGCAATGGCGCCATGACGCGCTGTGCGAGCTCAATGCCATCGAGCAGGTGATCAACGTGGCGCAGAGCACGGTGATGCAGGATGCCTGGGCGCGCGGCCAGAAGGTCACGCTGCACGGCTGGTGCTATGGCCTCAAGGACGGCCTGATCACCAATCTGCAGATGACCGTGCCCGGCGTCGGCGGCATCGCCAACATCCATGCCGAGGCTGTCGAGCTGGTCGCCAGCCGCCAGCGCGATTGAGCGGCCATGGCAGGCGGGACCCCGGGAGACTTCATGCCGATGCCTGCCCAGGACACCCTGCTTGCCCATGACATCGCGCGGGCGATGATGGATGGCTTCAACCGTCATTACCGCCTGTTCCGCGCCGAATCGGCCCGCGCCAAGCACCGCTTCGAGACGGCCGACTGGCTGGGCCAGCAGCGCGCGCAGCGCGAGCGCATCGAGTTCTACGACCTGCGCGTGCGCGAATGCGTGCGCCGGCTTGAAAAGGAGTTTTCGGCCGGCGCCCAGCCCATGCCGGTCTGGCAGCAGATCAAGCGCCACTACATCGGGCTCATGGTCAACCACCTGCAGCCGGAGCTGGCCGAGACCTTCTTCAACTCGGTCACCACCAAGATCCTGCACCGTACGCACTTCCACAACGACTTCATCTTCGTGCGGCCGGCCGTCAGTACGGAATACATAGAGAACCAGGAGCCGACCGCACGCCCGGCCTACCTGGCCTTCTACCCCACGCGCGAGACACTGTCGCAGACGCTGCGCGAAGTCGTGGAGCAGTTCGCGCTGCAGCGCCCCTTTGAAGACCTGGAGCGCGACATCGCCCGCCTGGCCGAGCGCCTGGAGCCCCAGCTGCAGGCCATGCGCCTGTACGCCAACTTCCAGATCCAGGTGCTGTCCAGCCTGTTTTTCCGCAACAAGGGCGCCTACATCGTCGGCAAGATCATCAACGGCTTTGCCGAGCTGTCCTGGGCCGTGCCCATCCTGCATGGGGACAACGGCCGGCTGGTGCTGCATGCGGCCCTGTTCGGCGAGAAGGACCTGCACGGCCTCTTCAGCTTTGCGCGTGCCTACTTCATGGTCGATACCGACGTGCCCAGCGCCTACGTGCAGTTCCTGCGCAGCCTCATGCCGCGCAAGCCGCGCGCCGAGCTGTACAACGCCCTGGGCCTGGCCAAGCAGGGCAAGACGCTGTTCTACCGCGACTTCCTGCACCACCTGCGCCATTCGCGCGACCAGTTCCGCATCGCACCCGGCATCAAGGGCATGGTCATGCTGGTGTTCGACCTGCCCAGCTTTCCCTATGTGTTCAAGCTCATCAAGGACCGGTTCGCCGCGCCCAAGGAGATCACCCGCGAGCAGGTCAAGGCCAAGTACCGCCTGGTCAAGCAGCACGACCGCGTGGGGCGCATGGCCGACACGCTGGAGTACAGCCTGGTGGCCTTCCCGCGCGAGCGCTTCTCGGAGGCGCTGATCGCCGAGATCCTGGAGCACGCGCCCAGCCAGGTCGAGATCAGCGACCGCGACGGCGATGGCCGGCAGGAGGTCATCATCTCCCACCTCTACATAGAGCGGCGCATGGTGCCGCTGAACCTGCTGCTGCAGGAGTGCTTCGATGACGGGCTGGACCTGCCGGGACCGCGGCAGCGGCTGGAGAGCGCCGTGATCGAATACGGAAATGCCATCAAGGACCTGGTGGCCGCCAACATCTTCCCGGGCGACATGCTGTGGAAGAACTTCGGCATCACGCGCGGCGGCAAGGTGGTGTTCTACGACTACGACGAGATCGAATACCTGACCGACTGCCATTTCCGCCAGGTGCCTGCGCCGCGCAACGAGGAAGACGAGCTCAGCGGCGAGGTCTGGTATCCCGTGGGCCCGCGCGATGTGTTCCCGGAAACCTTCGCGCCCTTTTTGCTGGGCAATCCGGCCGTGCGCGAAGTTTTCATGCGCCACCATGCCGACCTGCTCGATCCCGCCTTCTGGCAGGGGCACCAGCAGCGCATCCGCGAAGGCCACGTGCACGACGTCTATCCCTACGAGCGCAGCCGCTGGCTGGCCTGACCCGTTTGTTTTCCCCTCACCATCACCACATCCAGGAGATAAGCATGCAAGACCCCATCGTCATCGTCGGCGCAGCCCGCACCCCCATGGGCGCATTCCAGGGCGACTTCGCCGATCTCGCGGCCCACGATCTGGGCGGCGCCGCCATCAAGGCCGCCGTGCAGCGTGCCGGCGTGGCGCCGGAGAAGGTGGACGAAGTGCTGTTCGGCAACTGCCTGATGGCGGGCCAGGGACAGGCGCCTGCGCGCCAGGCAGGCTTCAAGGGCGGCCTGCCGCGCAGCACGGGCGCCGTGACCCTGTCCAAGATGTGCGGCGCCGGCATGGAGGCCACCATCCTGGCCCATGACCAGCTGGTGGCGGGCAGCCGCGATGTGGTGGTCTCCGGCGGCATGGAGAGCATGACCAATGCGCCCTACCTGCTCAAGAAGGGCCGTGGCGGCTACCGCATGGGCCACGACAAGGTCTATGACCACATGATGCTCGACGGTCTGGAGGACGCCTACGAGCCGGGCCGCTCCATGGGCACCTTTGGCGAGGATTGCGCCGCCAAATACCACTTCACGCGCGAGCAGCAGGACGCCTACGCCATCGAAAGCGTCAAGCGCGCCCAGGCCGCCACGGAAAGCGGCGCCTTCGCGGCCGAGATCACGCCCGTCACCGTCTCCACGCGCAAGGGCGATGTCACGGTCAGCATCGACGAAGGCCCGGCCAAGGCCAAGCTGGACAAGATCGCCAGCCTCAAGCCCGCCTTCAAGAAGGACGGCACGATCACGGCGGCATCGAGCTCCAGCATCAACGACGGCGCCGCCGCCCTGGTGCTGATGCGCGAGTCCACGGCCAAGGAGCTGGGCTGCAAGCCGCTGGCGCGCATCGTCGCCCATGCCACGCATGCCCAGGAGCCCGAATGGTTCACCACGGCCCCCGTGGGCGCCACGCAGAAGGCCCTCAAGAAGGCCGGCTGGACGGCGGCGGATGTGGACCTGTGGGAAGTCAACGAAGCCTTTGCCGTCGTGCCCATGGCCCTGATGGCCGAACTGGGCGTGCCGCGCGACAAGGTCAACGTCAACGGCGGCGCCTGCGCGCTGGGCCACCCCATCGGCGCCAGCGGTGCGCGCATCCTGGTCACGCTGCTGCACGCCCTGCAGGCGCGTGGCGGCAAGCGCGGCCTGGCCACGCTGTGCATAGGCGGCGGCGAAGGAACAGCCATGGCGATAGAAATGGTCACCCCCTGAGGCGCTGCGCGCCCTCCCCCTGAAAGGGGGACGACACCCTCGGTGCGGGGCGGCGCGGCCGGCCCAGGCCCTTCCTCGGTGTCTCTGATTTGCATTGCGCCAGTTTTATGGGCAGCGCCACAGACGTCCAGAGAGCTAGACTTGGATCGGCCGATCCGCTATTACTTTGACCTCTCGACCATGATCACCAGCGAAGAACAGTTGCGCAGCCTGTATGCCATGCCGGCCGAAAGGGCCTTGCTCAAGCAGCAGGTGGACCTGGACCGGCATTGCCTGCGCTTCATCGCGCTGTCGCCGCTGTGCATCGTGGCCACGGGGGGCGCGGCGGGCTCGCTGATGGATGCCTCGCCGCGCGGCGGAAAGCCGGGCTTCATCAAGGCGCCCGACAACCAGACGCTGCTGATCCCCGACTCGGGCGGCAACAACCGCCTGGACAGCTTCAGCAACCTGATCGCCGATCCGCGCATCGGCCTGCTGTTCATGGTGCCGGGCTTCGACGAGACGCTGCGCGTCAACGGCGTGGCCAGGCTGCGTGACGAGGCCCACTACACGGCGCTGTTCGCCAACGAAGGCTTCCGGCCCAAGATCGTTCTGGAGATCCAGGTGCAGGAGGCCTATCTGCACTGCGCCAAGGCCCTCATGCGCGCCCGGCTCTGGAAGCCCGAGTCCCAGGTGCCGCGCAACGTCATGCCGTCGGTGAACCAGATGGTCCACCAGCAGATCGGCCTGCCTGCGCCCACCGAGACGCAGGAGGCCATGGTCGAGCGCTACGAAAAACAGATCGCGGGCGAGCAGGGCCGCTGACCGCATTCCATTTGAAAGGTCGAAAGACATGGCAGTCACTCTGGTGTTGGGAGCCTCGCGCGGGCTCGGTTTTGCCTTGGTAGAGGCCTATGCGGCCCAGGACCGCAGCGTGGTCGCCACGGTGCGCAGCGAGGCCGATCGCGAGCGCGTCGAAGCCACGGGCGCCAAGGTGCTGCTGGTGGATGTGGCCGACCCGGCCAGCGTCAGCGGCCTGGCCTGGCAGCTCGATGGCGAGAAGATCGAGCTGGCGCTGTACGTGGCCGGAGTGTGGGATGCCCACAGCTCGGCCACGCCGCCCACGCGCGAGCAGTTCGACCGCGTCATGCACACCAATGTGCTGGGCGCCATGCAGGTGCTGCCCCAGGTGGCGCCGATGGTCGAGGCGGCGGGCGGCGTGTTCGGCCTGTTCTCCAGCGAGATGTCGCTGCTGGCCGGCGCCGAATCCGACGCCTGGCTCTACCGCGTCAGCAAGGCCGCGCTCAACATGGTCGTGGCCAGCGCCCAGCCGCAATGGCCCGGCGCCACCGTGGTCGCGCTGGACCCGGGCTGGGTGCAGACCGACATGGGCGGCGAGTCCGCCACCTTCACCGTGGAGCAAAGCGTGCAGGGTCTGGTCCGCACCCTGGCCGGCGTCACGCCGGCTGATCGGGGCCGCATGCTGCGCCACGACGGGCAGCGCATCGCCTGGTAGCTGCGGCCGGGACAACGAACAACGAAACAAGAATCAGGAGACAAGACATGCTGCTCAACGCAGACCAGGAAATGATCCGTGACGCGGTGCGCGACTTCGTACGCACCGAAATCACGCCCCATGCCGCACGCTGGGACAAGGAGCACCACTTTCCCAAGAACGTGCACCAGGGCCTGGCGGCGCTGGGTGCCTACGGCATCTGCGTGCCCGAGGAATACGGCGGCGCCGGCCTTGACTACCTGAGCCTGGCCCTGGTGCTGGAGGAAATCGCAGCCGGCGACGGCGGCACCAGCACGGTGATCAGCGTCACCAACTGCCCCGTCAACGCCATCCTCATGCGCTACGGCAGCGAGGCGCAAAAGCAGCAATGGCTGGCGCCGCTGGCGCGCGGCGAGATGCTGGGCGCCTTCTGCCTGACCGAGCCGCATGTGGGCTCGGACGCCTCGGCGCTGCGCACCACGGCCACCCGCGACGGCAACGACTACGTGATCAACGGCGTCAAGCAGTTCATCACCAGCGGCAAGAACGGCGACGTGGCCATCGTCATCGCCGTCACCGACAAGGCGGCCGGCAAGCGCGGCATGAGCGCCTTCATCGTGCCCACCTCCGCGCCCGGCTACCAGGTGCTGCGGCTGGAGGACAAGCTGGGCCAGCACAGCTCGGACACGGCCCAGATCCAGTTCGAGGGCTGCCGCATCCCCGCCGCCAACCTCATTGGTGCCGAGGGCGAGGGCTACAGGATCGCGCTGTCGGCGCTGGAGGGCGGGCGCATCGGCATTGCCGCGCAAAGCGTGGGCATGGCGCGTGCGGCCTTCGATTGCGCGCTGCAGTACTCCAAGGAGCGCGAGAGCTTCGGCCAGCCCATCTTCAACCACCAGGCCGTGGGCTTTCGCCTGGCCGACTGCGCCACGCAGATCGAGGCTGCGCGCCAGCTGATCTGGCATGCGGCCAGCCTGCGCGATGCCGGCCTGCCCTGCCTGAAGGAAGCGGCCATGGCCAAGCTGTTCGCCAGCGAAATGGCCGAGCGCGTGTGCAGCGCAGCCATCCAGACCCTGGGCGGCTATGGCGTGGTCAACGATTTTCCCGTCGAGCGCATCTACCGCGACGTGCGCGTGTGCCAGATCTACGAGGGAACGAGCGACGTGCAGAAAATTCTCATCCAGCGCGCCCTGGCCTGAGGCCCCTCACTATGCTGCGGGTCGGGCCGGATGGCCCCGTCACCCGCAGGGCTTAGCATGGAGCGTCGCCGGGACGGCGCCCGGGAGAGGCGGGCACCGGACTCCGGCAGGTTTGTGACCACCTTCGCAGGAGATCCCGACATGCCCATTGCTTCCGTCAACGGCCAGAACCTTTACTACGAGGACACGGGCGGGCGCGGCCCGGTCCTGGTGTTTTCGCATGGACTGCTCATGGACCACACCATGTTCGCTCCCCAGGTCCAGGCGCTGCAGGATCGCTATCGCTGCATCATCTGGGACGAGCGTGGCCATGGCCAGACGGCAGACCCCGCGCATTGCGCTCCCTTTGACTACTACGACTCGGCCGACGACCTGGCCGCCCTGCTGGCGCACCTGGGCGTGGAGCGCGCGGTGCTGGTGGGCATGTCGCAGGGCGGCTATCTGTCGCTGCGCTGTGCGCTCATCCATCCCGAGGTCGTGCGTGCGCTGGTGCTGATCGACACCCAGGCCATGCTGGAAGACCCCGAGCAGATGCCCCACCACGAGGCGTTGCTGAGGGCCTGGATGGAGCATGGCCTCAGCGACGACATGGCGGCCACGGTGGAGCGCACCATCCTGGGCCAGGGCTGGAGCGGCGCGGCCGCCTGGCGCGCCAAATGGAAGAAGGCCACGCCCATCAACCTGGGGCAGAGCTTTCTGGCGCTGGCCCAGCGCGATGACATCAGCCCGCGACTGCCCGACATCCACGTACCGGCACTGGTCATCCATGGCACGGACGACATCGCCATCACGCTCGACCGTGCACGCGCCATGGCCAAGGCCTTGCCCAGGGCGCAGTGGGTGGAGGTGCCGGGGGCCGGCCATGCAGCCAACCTCACGCATCCGCAGCCCGTGAACCTGGCCATCGAGCGCTTCCTGGAGCAGCTCGACTAGGCTCAGACCGGCGGATCGCCGTCGTTCTCGCTGTCGCGGCGGCGCAGGACGACGGTGATGCTGCCGTCGGTCTCCAGCGTGGCGCGCTCCACCTCTCTGAGGTGCAGGCAGCCGCCCGCACGCAGCGCGGCCTCGATATCGTCGCGCGTGATGCGTTCCTCGCGCATCAGATCCTTGTTCAGGTGGCCGTCCGTGATCAGGGCCTGTGCCTTGCCGTCGATGAGCCGCTCCAGCGCGGGATAACGGAAAGTCAGCCAGGACAGCAGCAGATGGCACAGGATCAGCGTGGAGGCCGAGATCATGCCGCCGATCAGCGAGTTGTCCCCGGCATTCATGGAGTTCTGAACGGCATTCGACAGGATGAGCAGCAGCACCAGGTCAAAGGGCGCGTACTGCCCCGTCTGGCGCCGCCCCGTCAGCCGAAGGAACACCAGCAAGAACAGGTAGACGGCCACGCCGCGCACCACGAACTCCCACCACGGGACCGACATTGAAAACATGGGCTCTCCTTACAGGCCCGAGGGCCCGCGGTCAGTATCATGGCCCGCCTGTCCTCCATCAAGAACCCGGTCGCAGCAAGGCGGCCGTGACTGACATGCACTCCTGCTCCCCCGCCGTCCTCTCCCAGGTTCCGCAAATTCCGCAGGGCCAGCCGCTATGAGCGCGGCCGCCACCTCCCCGGCCTGTCCCTGTGGCCAGCACGATGCCAAGGGCCGGTCCCTGGCCTTCGATGCCTGCTGCGGCCGCTACCTGGACCATTTCGACGACTGCCCTGCGCCCGATGCCCAGGCCTTGATGCGCTCGCGCTACAGCGCCTTCGTGCGTGAGGACGCCGCCTACCTGCTGGCCACCTGGCACGCCAGCCAGCGGCCCGCCACGCTGGACTTCGAGCCCTCGGCGCGCTGGCTGGGGCTGGCGGTCAGGGACTTCCGAAGCACCGGCGAGGACCGCGCCGAGGTGGAATTCGTCGCGCGCTACCGCGTGGCGGGCCGCGCCGTGCGCCTGCATGAGCGCAGCCGCTTCGTGCGCGAAGGCGGGCGCTGGTTCTACGTGGATGGCGACCAGTTCTGAACACGACGGCGGCCCTGCGGAGCCGCTGTGGAAGCTGCAGCAGCGCCAGCGGCTGCTGCTGTCCATCGCATCGCGGGGCTCGTCCGAGGCGGCGGCCCTCATCATCCCCGGCATCGTGGTCTGGCTGCAGCGGCACGAAACGGGTGCCTTCCAGGCGCCGCTGCTGCTGTGGTGGCTGGGCATGGCGCTCATGGCCTGCGTCTTCGTTGGTTTGCGGCGCCAGTTGCGTCGGGACCTGGGCGCTGCCGTGCCCTCGGCCGAGTTGCCAACGCGGCTGCAGCGCTGGGAGCGCGTGATGGGCCGCATGGCCTTGCTCAACGCCGGTTCCTGGGCGCTGGCCATACCGCTGACCCATGGCAGCGGCCATGAATTCCGGCTTTTCATCTACCTGGTGCTGTGCGGCGTCGTGGCCTCGGCCGCCACCTTCCTGGCGCCGGCGGCTGCCGTGTTCAAGCGCTTCTTCGGCGTGCTGTACGGCGCCATGCTGCTGGCCGTGGTCTGGTACTTCCCGAATAGGGGCCTGTACCTGCTGCCTCTGCTCATGCTGTATGGCGCCACCATCGCGCGCCATGCCTGGGGGGCGCGCCAGCTCATGCAGCAGCAATGGGCGCAGGAGCGTGACCGCCAGCTGCTGGCCGAGCGCTACCTGGCGGCCAAGGAGCAGGCCGAACAGGCGCTGGAGGCCAAGAGCCGCTTCCTGTCGGCTGCCAGCCATGACCTGCGCCAGCCCCTGCATGCCCTGGGCCTGCTGGTGGAGACCGCCCGCCAGCGCAATGCCGACGGCGCGCTGGCGGGCGTGCTTGACGATGCCCAGGCCTGTGCCCAGTCGCTGGGCACCATGTGCAACGACCTGCTGGACCTGTCGCGGCTGGAGAACGGCACCTGGGAGCTGCGCGCCCAGGTGATGGACCTGCGCATTCTGTTGGGCGATGCCACGCGCCTGTTCGCGGCCGAGGCGCGGCAGCGCGGGCTGGTGCTGCGCTGGCGCGTGGCGCGCGGCATGGACAGCCTGGTGCGTGCCGACGAGGCCCTGCTGCGCCAGATGGTGTTCAACCTGCTGCACAACGCCCTGCGCTACACCCAGCGCGGCGGCGTGCTGCTGGCCGCCCGCGTGCACGGCGGGGGCTGGCGCATCGAGGTCTGGGATACCGGCCTGGGCATTGCGGCCGAAGACCGGCCCCATGTCTTCGCACCGCACTTTCGCGCGCGTTCCGGCCAGGCGGCCCGGCGCGCGGCCCAGCCTGCGGCCGAGCACCTGCCCGGCGTGAGCAGCCAGGGCCTGGGCCTGGCCGTGGTGGCCGCAGCGGCGCGCCGCATGGGCGTGGAGCATGGTCTGCTGTCCACGCCGGGACGGGGTTCGTGCTTCTGGCTGCAGCTGTCGCCCAGCCTGAGCGTGCAAGCGGACCTGCCTCTGGGGCACGCGCAGGCAGGGGCCGAGGCTGCCGCGAATCCGCCAGGCCGTCCCCTGCTGCAGGGCCGGTGCTGGGTGGTCGATGACGATGTGCAGGTGGCACAGGCCCTGGCCGGCCTGCTGCGCGGCTGGGGGCTGACCGTGGACGTGGCGGCTGCGGGCCGCGAGGCGCAGGCCTGGCTGGCGGCGGGGCAGCATCCCGATTTCGTGCTGTGCGACCACCAGCTGGCCCAGGGCGAGAACGGCTTTGCGCTGCTGCAGAACGTGCTGGCGCAATCGCCGCAGGCGGCGGGCGCCCTGCTCAGCGGCGACCCTTCCGCTGCGCTGGAGCAGCAGGCGCAGGAACTGGGCTATCTGCTGCTGCGCAAGCCCGTGGATCCGCTGGCGCTGCGGGCCCTGCTTCAGCGCAGGCTGGCCGTGGCCGGCGCCTGAACCGTATCGGTCGGCGGTACGGAGGGCGGCAGCTCCAGCGCAATGCCCTGCATGCGCGTGATGGCGTCAATGCGGCTGTGCACGCCCAGGCGCTGCAGGGCGCCTGCCACATGCTCCTTGACCGTGTGCGGCGACAGGTGCAGCAACCGGGCAATGCTGGGATTGGGCAGGCCGCGCAGCACCAGGTCCAGAACCTGGGCCTGGCGCGGGGTGAGGCCCAGCTCGGCCGCCGTCATGCGGATGGCATGGGCGCCGCCCGGCGGCTGCGGCGCCAGCGGGGCGGCGGGGAACCAGGTCTCGCCGCGCAGCAGGGCCGCCACGGCCTGCTGCAGCACCTGCGGCGGCTGCGACTTGAGCACAAAGCCATGGGCCCCGGCCGCGCGTGCCTTCAGGGCAATCGCGCCATGCGTGTCGCCGCTGGTCATGAGCACGCGGCAGGCGGGCGCCAGCGTGCGGATTTCGCGCACCACGTCCGTGCCTGCGCTGGCACCCAGCCAGAAATCCACGATGGCCAGATGCGGCGATCCCCTGGCGGCCATGCACTGCAGGCCTTCGCCCGCATCGGCCACGGCATGGACTTCGAACAGGCCAAATTGTTTCAGGAACTCGGACACGCCCATGGCCGTCAGCGGGTGGTCGTCGATCACCAGGGCATAGCGCCCCGATTGGAGACAGGAGGGATCGGTCAGGAGGGAATGGCTGTGCATGGTCCGCGCGAAGGCATGTCGAAAGGGCTGGAGCGCCAGGGCGCGCCCGGATACACCTTGCGCACATCGTAACGATTACCCCCCGGCCGGGGGGTGACCGGATGTCGGCCAACTCCCCAAAATCGCCGCCGATGCCCTGAGATTCCGCATGGAACGGGCATGTATTCAACGAGAAGGGGAGATAGTCATGAAGATGGTACAGCTCACGCGCCGCAGCGCGGCATTGATGCTTCTGGGAACCCTGGCCGCCTGTGGCGGCGGCGGTGGTGGTGGATCGGGAGAGCCGGGCGGCGGAGATCCCGGCAATGGCGGAAATCCTGGCAACCCCGGTACGCCCGGCAACCCCGGCAGCACGCCCACGCCGGTGACCGGCCAGTACCGCATGGAGACCGGTGCGGAGAACTTCGACGCGGCCCTGTCCGCCATGAACGCGCTGGGGGCGCAGGGCTATGCCTTCACCTACAGCCTGGCCTCGGGCGGTACCGCCTTCCCCGTTCCCATCGGTGACTTCTACGTCACCGACACGGCCCACACCGGCACGCGCCTGGACTACCGCATGGTGCCGGACGTGGCGGGCGTCTCGGCCCTGGTGGCCCAGCTCAACGCACAGGGTGCGCAAGGCTACCTGTACAAGTCGGGCATGGCGTTCCCCAGCAGCACGCAGGACCTGCGCAACCTCTATGTGCGCAGCAGCAGCGCCGCCGCCACCTACAGCTACGAGACGCGCCCCGCCGTGGGTGCGCTGGACACGTCCGGCTTCACGCAGCAACTGGCCGAGATGAGCGGCCGGGGTTTCCGCTACATGGGCCCGCTGATCTCGGGCAACGAGATGTTCAACCTCTACGTCAAGGACTCCAAGGCGCCGGCCTTCGAGTACGCGGTGTTCGCATTGGCCGCGCCCTTCGGCATGGCCAACGGCACGGCGCTGAAGCAGCGCCTGGACGAGATGGGGGCCAAGGGCCACCTGCTGCGCGGCGCCCTGGTGCTGCGGGGCAATACCGAAGGCGTGCAGCTGTACGAAAAGAGCGGCGACCAGCAGGGCGCCATCGAGTACCGCGTCGAACCGGTGTCCCAAAGCGCCAGCCTCGCGCAGCGCCTGGAGCAGTTCAACCGCAATGCGGCCGAAGGCTTCTTCGCCTTCGGCGACGTGGTCACCGACGATGGCCGGTTCCATTCCATCTCGGTGCGCAACGTCCGCCGCATGGTGCATCCGCTGGCCGGTGCCTCCTTCCCCTGAGCAGGGCACAGGCATGCGCGGCCGGCGCATAATCCGGCCATTTTCCGCAGCAAGGGCGCCCCAGGGCGCCCTTGCTCAGTTTGTTTCGAGAATCCATCCATGACTGCTTTCGAGGCCGTGCTCTTCGACTGTGACGGCGTGCTCGTCGACAGTGAATCCATCACCAACCGCGTGCTGTGCACCATGCTCAATGAATCGGGCTGGCCCATCAGCACCGAGGAATGCCTGCGCGAATTCATCGGCAAGACCGTGCGCAGCCAGGCCGCGCTGATCGAGGCGCGCACCGGCAAGCCGCTGACCGACGCATGGATGGCCGCCTTCTACGAGCGCCGCAACGCCGCGCTGCGCGCCGAGCTGGTGGCCATTGACGGCGCGCTGTCCGCCGTCAGCGAATCCCATGCGCTGTGCGCTGGCCGCATCGCCTGCGCCTCGGGCGCGGACCGCGCCAAGGTGGAGATGCAGCTGGCCCAGGTCGGCATGGCCCCGTATTTCGAGGGCCGCGTCTTCAGCGGCCATGAGCTGCCGCGCAGCAAGCCCTTTCCCGATGTGTACCTGGCCGCCGCCGCCGCCCTGGGCGTGGAGCCGGCGCGCTGCCTGGTCATCGAGGACACGGTGACCGGCGTCACCGCCGGCGTGGCCGCAGGCGCCACGGTCTGGGGCTACTTCCCGGCCGACCAGGGCCACGCATCGGCCGAGCAACTGCTCGAGGCCGGCGCCAGCTGCGTATTCGGCGACATGGGCGAGCTGCCGGCCATGCTGCGCGCCATCGGGCAGGCCAGCGCCAGCGCCTGAGCCTGAGCCTGAGCCTGAGCCTGAGCCTGAGCCGGCCCTAGCGCAGCCGCGGCGAAGGCGTCTCGTCCACGGCCTGCGCACGCGCGGCCTGCTGCTCGGCCTGCAGCGCCCGCTGGAAGGCGGGCCGCTGTTGCAGGCGCTGCCAGTAGGCCTGGGTGGCAGGCCCCCATTGCGGCTCCATCTCCAGGTGCGCCGACAGCATCAGCGCATAGCCCACGGCCACGTCGGCAGCGGTGAAGCGGTCTGCCGCGAGCCAGTGGCGCTGTTCCACGGCCTGCTCCACGGCGCGCAGCCGCGCGAGGAACCAGCGCTGGTAGTCCTGGGCCACCTGGGGCTGGCGCCGTTCGGCTGGCTCGAAGTGGGTGTAGCGCAGCACCAGGGTCTGCGGGAAGGTCAGCGTGGCATCGCTCATGTGCAGCCAGTTGAGGTAGGCGGCGAAGTCTGCCTCCTGCGGCTGCACGGACAGGCCCGCCCCGGGGTGCAGGGCGGCCAGGTATTCGCAGATGGCGGCTGACTCGGTCAGCCTGGCCTCGCCGTGGCGCAGCAGCGGCACCGTGCCCAGCGGGTTGAGTTCCAGGTAGCTGCGCTGCAGCACGCGCGGCGGAAACGGCAGCATGTGCAGCGTGTAGGGAAGCTGCAGTTCTTCGAGCATCCACAGCGCGCGGAAGGAGCGCGCGCTGACGCAGTGGTGGAGATGGTGCATGCGCAAAGCCTAGGCCAGATGCGCGGACGGCGGCAGTCGCGCAGGATGCAAATCGCGCCAGGATGCGCGCGGCCCTCACTCGGGCCGGGCGCGCGCGCTCTTGCGGAATTCGGAAGGCGACAGCCCCGTCCACAGCCGGAAGGCGCGGATGAAGCTCTTGTCGTTGAGAAACCCGCAGGACTGGGCGATGCGCTTGATGGGCCGGCTGGTGCGCAGCAGCAGGGCCACTGCCCGCTCGCGCCGCACCTCGTCCTTGAGCGCCTGCAGCGAGGCGCCTTCTTCCTTGAGCTGGCGGTGCAGGCTGCGCTGGGACAGGTGCAGCTGGCGCGCCAGCGTGTCGGCCGTCTGCAGGCATTCGGCGTCGGCCGCCAGCAGCTGGCGCACGCGCTGCACCAGCTGGCGCTCGCGCCGGTAGGGGCGCACCTGCAGCGGCAGGGCGCGCTGCAGCATGCGCTGCAGCGCGGGCTCGTCGCGCGTCAGCGGCATATCCAGAAAACGCGCGTCGAACTGGAGGCAGGCCCGGGCCGCGCCAAACTCCACCTCGCCCGGCGGGAACAGCAGCGCATACACGCCCGCATGCGGCGGGGGATCGAAGGGAAAGCAGGCACGCCGCAGCGGCAGCGGCTCATCGATGAACCAGCTGGCCAGGCCGTGGATATTGCGCAGCACCGACAGCAGGCAGAACTCGCGCATGGCGCCCAGCGTGGACAGCTCCTCGATGGCCAGCGTGGCCAAACCGTCTTCCTGCGTCAGCGTGAGGCGGATGTCGTCGGCCAGCAGGCCATGGTGGCGGCACCAGCGCGCCAGCGCCAGGCCCAGCTGCTCGCTGCCCATGCTGGCGCGTGCCAGCATGCCGTAGCTGCCCCAGGGCAGGCGCCGGGAGAACCAGCCCAGGGACTCGTCGTCGAGTTCGCGCATGGCGGCATCGGACAGTGCCTCCATCTGCAGCGCCGTGATGCACTCGTTGCGCTGTTTGACGGAGTCTGGCGCGATTTGTGCCTTCTCCAGGGCGGACAGGGCGCTGATGCCCCGGCGTTCGTAGGCCAGCATAATGGCCTGCACAAAGGCCATGGGCGTGACTGCAGGGTGTGCGGAGGCCATGGTGGCGGCCGCCTGGGGCAGGGGGGTCTTGACCAGCGAGGGGGTGAACATGCTGGCAATTATTGCAACCTTCGTGGCCTGTTCTGCTCGGGGTTGGCCCTTATGCTGCCACGCAATAGCTGCCGTGACGGGGCAGGCCACTGCATTTGCCCGTCCCAGGCGCCGCCGACGACACAGGAGACAACGCATGCCCGCCCAGAACGCCCCGCTCGCTTCCAGCCATGCCCAAGGCCGCACCGATGTGCCGCTGATCGAGCAGACCATCGGCGATTTCTTTGCCGACATGGCGGCCCGGCAGCCCGATCGCGAGGCCCTGGTCAGCCGCCACCAGGGCCTGCGCTACAGCTATGCCGGCCTGCACACCGAGGCGCGCCGCCTGGCCAGCGCGCTGCTGGGCCTGGGGCTGGACAAGGGCGACCGCGTCGGCATCTGGTCGCACAACAACGCCGAATGGGTGCTGATGCAGCTGGCCACGGCCCAGGTCGGCCTGGTGCTGGTCAACATCAACCCGGCCTACCGCACCTCCGAGGTGGAGTACGCGCTCAACAAGGTCGGCTGCAAGGCCCTGGTGACCATGGCGCAGTTCAAGACCAGCGACTACCTGGGCATGCTGCGCGAACTGGCCCCCGAGCTGGCCACGGCCGAGCCCGGCCGCCTGCATTGCGCGCGCCTGCCCCAGCTGCGCAGCGTGGTCTGGATCGACGTGGCAGGGCAGGGCGAAGAGCAGCCCGGCATGCTGCGCTTTTCCAGCCTGCTGGCGCGCGGTGATGCGCAGGATGCGCGCATCGACGCCGTGGCCGCCACGCTCAAGAACACCGACCCCATCAACATCCAGTTCACCAGCGGCACCACGGGCTTTCCCAAGGGCGCCACGCTGACCCACCGCAACATCCTGAACAACGGCTTTTTCATCGGCGAGTGCATGCGGCTGACGCCCGAGGACCGGCTGTGCATTCCCGTGCCGCTGTACCACTGCTTCGGCATGGTGCTGGGCAACCTGGCCTGCTTCACGCATGGCTCGGCCATCGTCTACCCGAATGACGGATTCGATCCGCTGCTGGTGCTGGAGACCGTGCAGGCCGAGCGCTGCACGGGCCTGCACGGCGTGCCCACGATGTTCATCGCCGAGCTGGACCACCCGCGCTTCAAGGAGTTCGACCTGAGCACGCTGCGCACCGGCATCATGGCCGGCTCGCCCTGCCCCATCGAGGTGATGAAGCGCGTGGTCAGCGACATGCACCTGTCCGAGATCACCATCGCCTACGGCATGACCGAGACCAGCCCTGTCAGCTGCCAGAGCGATGCCGACACGCCGCTTCAGCGCCGCGTGTCCACCGTGGGCAAGGTGCAGCCGCACCTGGAGGTGAAGATCGTCGACCCGGCCACGGGCGAGGTCGTGGCGCCCGGCGTCTCGGGCGAGCTGTGCACGCGCGGCTACTCGGTCATGCACGGCTACTGGGGGGACGAGGCCCGCACGCGCGAGGCCATCGACGACGAGGCCTGGATGCACACCGGCGACCTGGCCACCATGGACGAGCAGGGCTACGTGAACATCGTCGGCCGCATCAAGGACATGGTGATCCGCGGCGGCGAGAACATCTACCCGCGCGAGATCGAGGAATTCCTCTACCGCCATCCGCAGGTGCAGGACGTGCAGGTCGTCGGCGTGCCCGACGTGCGCTACGGCGAGGAGCTGTGCGCCTGGATCATCGTCAAGCCCGGCCAGGCGCTGACCGAAGACGGCGTGCGCGACTTCTGCAAGGGCCAGATCGCCCACTACAAGGTGCCGCGCTACATCCGCTTCGTCGAGGCCTTCCCGATGACGGTGACCGGCAAGATCCAGAAATTCAAGATCCGCGACGAGATGATCGCCATGCTGGATCTGCGCCCGGCCAGGACCGCCTGAGGGCTGCTTTCATGCGCTGCCGCCAGCTGTCCACCGCGTGCCGCCTAGGGCGTGCCGCCCTCGGGCGCGGCCATGGCCGAGGCGGCAGCGCGGCGCGCCACGACCAGGCGCTTGCGCAGCGAGATCTCCTGCATGTCCAGCTCGCTGACCAGGCGGCGCAGCGACTCGTCGTTGATGCGGTGAGCCTGGCGCTCGGCGTAGAGCGCGTCGCGCTCCTGGTGGATGCAGCGCAGGCGCAGCTCGATCTCCAGCAGGTAGCGCAGCTTGCGCTGGCGCACGACTTCGGGCGCCTCGCGCTGGATCTCGATGCTGGAGGCCGTGCCGCTGCCGTCGTCCAGCAGCTGGACGCGGTTGCGGTACTCCTGCGTCAGGTGGCCCATGACCTCCTGGTGCATGGCCACCCATTCGGGCGTGTGGCCCTGGATCTCTTCCTCGCTCAGCGTCAGCCCGCCAATGGCGGACTGGCAGGCGGCCACGCGCGCCAGGCGCTCCTCGCGCACCGTGGGCGATTCGCCGGGCTGGGGCATGCGGCGCAGGATCAGCGGCAGGGCGATGCTGCCCAGCACCAGGGTGAACAAGATGGTGCCCGTGGCCAGGAAGACCAGCATCTCGCGGCCGGGGAAGGGCTGGCCGTTGTTCAGCAGCATGGGCACGGACAGCGCGCCGGCCAGCGTCACGGCGCCGCGTATGCCGGCCATGGTGGTGGCCAGGTTCAGCAGGTGCGAGGGGCGCTCTGCCATCTTTCCCTGGAAGTGGGCGCGAGCCAGGCTACGCTGCACGCCCAGCGTCAGCCAGATCCAGCGCATCAGCAGCAGCGCGCTGGAGATGATCACCACATAGCCCACCAGCACCCACCATTCGCTGCCCGCATCGTGCAGCGTCACGCCGATGATGGAGGGCAACTGCAGGCCCAGCAGCAGGAAGATGGCGCCGTTGAACGAGGCTTCCACCATGCTCCAGGTGCCCTCGGTCTGCAGCCGCTCGCTGATGTAGCTGCTGCGCTCCAGGTCGGCGAAGTTGGTGGCAATGCCCGCGGCCACGGCCGACAGGATGCCCGACACGCCGATCTTCTCGCCCACGATGTAGGCGGCGAAGGGCAGCAGGATCAGCAGCAGCACCATCTGCGTGGCCGCCACGTCGCCCAGGCGGCGCGTGATGGTGCTGCGCGCATAGGAAAAGCCCCAGCCGATCAGCGTGCCCACGCCCAGGCCGCCCAGGGCCATCCACATGAAATCCTTGGCCACCTCGGTCCACGAGAACAGGCCGGTCAGCGTGGCCGCGATGGCGAATTTCAGCGCCACCAGGCCCGAGGCGTCGTTGAGCAGGGACTCGCCCTCGAGGATGTGCATGGTCTTCTCGGGCATGCCCAGGTTGCGCGTGATGGCCGAGACGGCCACGGCATCGGTGGGCGAGACTACGGCGGCCAGCGCAAAGGCCACGGTCAGCGGCATGCCGGGCACCAGCCAGTGGATCAGCCAGCCCAGCCCCACCACCGTGAACAGCACCAGGCCCAGCGCCAGGCGCAGGATGGGGCGGTACAGCGCAAAGAACTCGCGCTTGGGGATGCGCCATCCGTCGGCAAACAGCAGCGGCGGGATGAACAGCAGCAGGAACAGCTCGGGATCGAAGGCGATGTGCAGGCCCTTTTGCGGCCAGGCCATCAGCGCTCCCAGGGTGATCTGGATCAGCGGCAGCGGGATGGCGCGCACGTAGCGCGCGGCAATGCCCGTCAGCGCTCCCAGCAGCAGGACGAGCAAGACGATTTCAACGGTGTGCATACGGCATTTTCCCCAGGCCGGACCGCCGTTCTTTGCAGGACATTCGGAAAAACCAAGCGCCCGCATCGGGCAAACACAAGAAGAGGCCACACATGAGCATTCTGGGCACCCAACTCAATCCGCGTTCGGCGGACTTCCTGGCCAATGCCGCGGCCATGCGCGCCGTGGTCGAGGACCTGCAGGCCCAGGTGGCCAAGGTCGCCGAGGGCGGCGGCGAGGCCGCGCGCGCCAAGCACGTGGCGCGCGGCAAGCTGCTGCCGCGCGACCGCGTGGCCATGCTGCTGGACCCGGGCACGCCCTTCCTGGAGATCGCCCCGCTGGCTGCGCTCAACATGTACCGCAACGATGCACCCGGCGCGGGCCTGATCGCCGGCATCGGGCGCGTCAGCGGCGTGGACTGCATGATCGTCTGCAACGACGCCACGGTGAAGGGCGGCACCTACTACCCGATGACGGTGAAGAAGCACCTGCGCGCCCAGGAGATCGCCGCGCAGAACCGCCTGCCCTGCATCTACCTGGTGGACTCGGGCGGCGCCAACCTGCCCAACCAGGACGATGTGTTCCCCGACCGCGAGCACTTCGGCCGCATCTTCTTCAACCAGGCCAACATGAGCGCCGAGGGCATTGCCCAGATCGCCGTGGTCATGGGCTCGTGCACGGCCGGCGGCGCCTATGTGCCGGCCATGAGCGACGAGTCCATCATCGTCAAGAACCAGGGCACCATCTTCCTGGGCGGCCCGCCGCTGGTGAAGGCCGCCACGGGCGAGGTGGTCAGCGCCGAGGACCTGGGCGGCGGCGACGTGCACACGCGCCTGTCGGGCGTGGCCGACCACCTGGCCCACAACGACACCCACGCGCTGGCGCTGGCGCGCCAGGCCGTGGCCAACCTCAACCATGCCAAGCAGCCTTCGGCTGGCGACCTGCCGCCCGAGGCGCCGCTGTTCGACGGCGGCGAGCTGTACGGCGTGATCCCCGTGGACACGCGCAAGCCCTTCGACGTGCGCGAGATCATCGCCCGCGTGGTGGACGGCAGCCGCTTCGACGAGTTCAAGGCCCGCTTCGGCGCCACCCTGGTCTGCGGCTTTGCGCGCATCGAGGGCATGCAGGTGGGCATCATCGCCAACAACGGCATCCTGTTCAGCGAATCGGCCGTCAAGGGCGCGCACTTCATCGAGCTGTGCTGCCAGCGCAAGATCCCGCTGGTCTTCCTGCAGAACATCACGGGCTTCATGGTGGGCCGCAAGTACGAGAACGAAGGCATTGCCCGCCACGGCGCCAAGCTGGTCACGGCCGTGGCCACGGCGGCCGTGCCGAAGTTCACCATCATCATCGGCGGCTCCTTCGGCGCAGGCAACTACGGCATGTGCGGCCGCGCCTACTCGCCGCGCTTCCTGTGGATGTGGCCCAACGCGCGCATCTCGGTCATGGGCGGCGAGCAGGCGGCCAGCGTGCTGGCCACCGTCAAGCGCGACGGCATCGAGGCCAAGGGTGGCCAGTGGACGGCCGAGGAGGAAGAGGCCTTCAAGGCCCCCATCCGCCAGCAGTACGAGGATCAGGGCCACCCCTATTACGCGACGGCGCGCCTGTGGGACGATGGCGTCATCGACCCCGCCGACACGCGCCGCGTGCTGGCGCTGGGCCTGGCGGCCACGCGCAACGCGCCCATAGCGGACACGCGCTTCGGCGTGTTCCGCATGTGACGGCGGCTTCCCTTTCCTTGCAGCGAGGTACTTCATGAAAACCACCGCACTGACCCTCGAATTCCAGGGCCCCCTGGCCACCATCACGCTGACCCAGCCCGAAGTGCGCAATGCCTTCAGCGACGAGGTCATTGCCGACATCACCCACGCCTTCCACGCCGTGGGCAAGCGCAGCGACGTGCGCGCCGTGGTGCTGGCCGCCGAGGGGCCGGCCTTTTGCGCGGGCGCCAACCTCAACTGGATGCGCCGCATGGCCGACTACTCGCGCGACGAGAACCGCGAGGACGCCGGCCTGCTGGCCGAGATGCTGCGCGTGATCTACGAATGCCCGCAACCCACCATCGCGCGCGTGCAGGGCGATGTCTATGCGGGCGGCATGGGCCTGGTCGCGGCCTGCGACATGGCCGTGGCCGCCGAGGGCGCGGGCTTTTGCCTGTCCGAAGTGAAGATCGGCCTCATCCCCGCCACCATCAGCCCCTACGTGATCCGCGCCATGGGCGCGCGCGCCGCCCACCGCTACTTCCTGACCGGTGAGCGCTTCGACGCGGCCGAGGCGCTGCGCATCGGCTTCGTGCACCGCGTCGTGCCCGCCGAAGAGCTGGACAACGCCGTGGACGGCCTGCTCAAGCACCTGGTCAGCGCCGGTCCCGCCGCCGCCCGCGCCTGCAAGCGCCTGGTGATCGACGTGGCCGAGCGCGAGATCAACGAGCAGCTGATCGCCGCCACCGTCGAAGGCATCGCCGACATCCGCGCCAGCGCCGAGGGCAAGGAGGGCGTGCAGGCCTTCCTGCAAAAGCGCAAGCCGGCCTGGCTGGCCTGACACGCGCAGGCTGCCCATTCATCGCGCCACCACCGAGCAACGCCGAGCCAACGCCGAGCCAACACCATGAGCACCCTGACCGACTCCCTCGTCCAGTGGCTGCAGTCCGTGGGCCTGTACCCGGGCCCGGCCGTGCACCACACGGTCAGCGAGGCGGCTGGCGAAGTGGCCGAGCGCGTGGGCCAGGCCACCAGCGGCATGGACATGGCCGGCCTGCTGGCGCTGGCCGCCGCACTGGGCTGGGCCAGCGGCTTTAGGCTCTACGCCGTGGTGTTCGTGACCGGGCTGCTGGGGGCGCTGGGCTGGGTGGCGCTGCCGGGCGGGCTGCATGTGCTGGAGCATCCGGCCCTGCTGTTCGCCAGCGGAGCGCTGCTGTTCGTGGAGTTCTTCGCCGACAAGATCCCCGGGGTGGACTCGGTCTGGGACTTGCTGCAAAGCGTGATCCGCATCCCGGCGGGCGCGGCGCTGGCGGCCGGCGTCTTCGGCGCCGACAGCGCGACCATGGCCACCATGGCGGCCCTGATGGGCGGCTCGCTGGCCCTGTCCAGCCAGGTGGCCAAAAGCACGACGCGCGCGGCCATCAACACCTCGCCCGAGCCGTTTTCCAACGTGGGCGCGAGCCTGGTGGAGGACGGCGCCTCGGTGGGCGCGATCTGGCTGGCGCTCACGCACCCGCTGGCCTTCGCCGCCGTGCTGCTGGTCGTGGTCATCGCGCTGTGGCTGCTGACCTGGGCGCTGTGGCGCTTTCTCAAGGCCGTGGTGCAGCGCCTGCGCGCGCTGTTCGGCGGGTCTCCCGCGATGAATCAAAAACCATAGCCGCCGGTCGCCGAATGACCGGGGCTGCAGAGAAAACACTGGAGATAACGCATGTTCAAGAAGATCCTGATCGCCAACCGCGGTGAAATCGCCTGCCGCGTCGCGGCTTCCGCCCGCCGCATGGGCGTGCGCACCGTGGCCGTGTACTCGGACGCCGATGCCCGCGCCAAGCATGTGCAGGCCTGCGACGAGGCCGTGCACATCGGCGGCAGCGCCCCCAAGGACAGCTATCTGCGCTGGGAACGCATCCTGGAGGCCGCCAAGGCCACGGGCGCCCAGGCCATCCACCCCGGCTACGGCTTTCTCAGCGAGAACGAGGAATTCGCCCAGGCCTGCGCCGATGCCGGCCTGGTCTTCATCGGCCCGCCGCCCTCGGCCATCCGCGCCATGGGCCTGAAGGCGGCCTCCAAGCAGCTCATGGAAAAGGCCGGCGTGCCCCTGGTGCCCGGCTACCACGGGGCCGACCAGGACCCGCAGCTGCTGCAGCGCGAGGCCGACCGCATCGGCTACCCCGTGCTGATCAAGGCCAGCGCCGGCGGCGGCGGCAAGGGCATGCGCCTGGTCGAGCGCAGCGAGGACTTTGCCGCCGCCCTGGCCAGCTGCCAGCGCGAGGCCATCAACAGCTTCGGCGACGACGCCGTGCTGGTCGAGAAATACGTGCTGCGCCCGCGCCATATCGAGATCCAGGTCTTTGGCGACACCCAGGGCAACTGCGTCTACCTGTTCGAGCGCGACTGCTCGGTGCAGCGCCGCCACCAGAAAGTGCTGGAGGAGTCCCCCGCGCCCGGCATGACGCCTGCGCTGCGCCAGAAGATGGGCGAGGCCGCCGTGGCCGCCGCCCAGGCCGTGAACTACGTGGGCGCGGGCACGGTGGAATTCATCGTCGAGCAGCCCGGCGGCTACGACCAGCCCGAGGCCATGAAGTTCTACTTCATGGAGATGAACACCCGCCTGCAGGTCGAGCACCCGGTGACCGAGGCCATCACGGGCGAGGACCTGGTGGACTGGCAGCTGCGCGTGGCCAGCGGCCTGCCCCTGCCCAAGCGCCAGGACGAGCTGCGCATCACCGGCCATGCCATCGAGGCGCGCATCTGCGCCGAAAACCCCGACAACGGCTTCCTGCCCGCCACCGGCACCCTGCATGTCTACCGCAAGCCCGACTGCGCCAGCTTCCATGTCGGCGACGTGCGCGTGGACGACGGCGTGCGCGAGGGCGATGCCATCAGCCCCTTCTACGACTCCATGATCGCCAAGCTCATCGTGCATGGCGACACGCGCGAACAGGCGCTGGCGCGGCTCGATGCCGCCCTGGCCGAGACACGCATCGTGGGCCTGGCCACCAATGTGCAGTTCCTGCGCCAGGTCATCGCCAGCGATGCCTTTGCAACCGCCAAGCTGGACACGGCGCTGATCGAGCGCGAGAAGCAGCATCTGTTCCACCAGCAGCGCCTGCCCCAGGCCCAGGCCGTGGCCGCCGCCGTGGCCCAGGTGCTGCAGGCAGAGCGCGCGCAGGAAACCGCCGATCCCTTCAGCCGCCGCGACGGCTGGCGCTCGCACGGCGTGGCCGAGCGGCGCTGGGACTTCCGCCAGGGCGAGGCCGCCGTGCCCGCGCGCCTGCGCTACCTGCATGACGGCGCGCTGCAGCTGGCCGTGGGCGAGGGCGAGTCCCTCGCCGAGGGCCTGCTGTCCTGGCAACAGGCCGGGGACGGCGCCTTCGACGTGCAATTCGCGGGCCAGCGCCTGCGCGCCCAGGTCCATGTGCTGGGCGAGCAATGCCATGTGTTCGCTCCCCAGGGCGCGGCCGTGCTGGGCCTGGCCGATCCGCTGGCCCATGCGGGCGATGTGCATTCGGAAGGCGGCCGCCTGACGGCGCCCATGCCGGGCAAGGTGGTCTCCTTTGCCGTCAAGGCCGGCGACAAGGTCAGCAAGGGCCAGCCGCTGGCCGTGATGGATGCCATGAAGATGGAGCACACCATCGCCGCGCCCGGCGACGGCGTGGTGGCCGAGCTGCTGTATGCGCCCGGCGACCAGGTGACCGAAGGCTCCGAGCTGCTGCGCCTGGAAAGCTGAGCCCGCAGGCAAGACAGTTTTGCGCAAAAGTCGCGCGTGGGCGTCGCCAGGCCGTTAGGCTTGGCCACCTATGCGAGTGACTTTCTGCTGCGAAGACACCAGGCCCGACGCCTGGCTGCAAGGACTGCGCGCGGCCCTGCCGGGCGCCGAGGTGGACATCTGGTCGCCGGGCGCGCCGCAGGCCGACTACGCCCTGGTCTGGGCGCCACCCCAGCGCTTCATCGACGAGCAGCCGGGCCTCAAGGCCCTGTTCAACATCGGCGCCGGCGTCGATGCGCTGCTGCCGCTGCGCCTGCCGCCCGACCTTCCCGTCTACCGCCTGGAGGACGCCGGCATGGCCGTGCAGATGGCCGAATACGTCAGCCAGGCCGTGATCCGCTTCTTCCGGGGCCTGGACGGCTACGAGGCCGACATGGCCGCCGGCCTGTGGCAGCACCGGCCCAATCCCCGGCGTGCCGACTACCCCGTGGGCGTCATGGGACTGGGCCGCATGGGCGAGCGCGTGGCGCGCGCGCTGGCGGTGTTCGATTTCCCCGTCAACGGCTGGAGCCGTACGCCGCATGCCATCGACGGCGTGCGTGGCTTCTGCGGCCCGCAGGACTTCGACGCCTTTCTGCGCGCCACCCGCATCCTCGTCAACCTGCTGCCGCTGACGCCCGAGACCGACAGCATCATCGACGCGCGCAGCCTGGCCCTGCTGCAGCCGGGCGCCTATGTGATCAACGTGGGACGCGGCGGCCATGTGGCGGACGAGGACCTCGTCGCCGCCATCGACGGGGGCCATGTGTCCGGCGCGTTGCTCGATGTGTTCCGCACCGAGCCGCTGCCCGACGGCCATGCCTTCTGGCGGCATCCGCGCATCACGCTCACGCCCCACACTTCGGCGCGCACCCTGGCGCGCGACAGCGTGGAGCAGATCGTGGGCAAGGTCGCGGCGCTGAGCCGGGGCGAGGCCGTGAGCGGCCGCGTGGACCTGCAGCGCGGCTACTGACGGGCGCGCTCAGTCCAGCGTCACGCCGGTGCTGCGCACCAGCGCGCCCAGGCGCTGGGAATCGCTCCTGATCAAGGCGCCGAATTCGGCCGCCGTGCCGCCCACGGCCGGCGTGCCGATGGCCTCCCAGCGCGTGCGGAAGGCCGGGTCCTTGAAGACGGCGTTGACCGTGGCATTGAGTTTGTCGATGGCGGCGGGCGGCGTGCCCGCGCGCACGGCAATGCCATGCCAGCCCGTGATCTGGTAGCCGGGCACGCCGGCATGGGCCATGGTGGGCACGTCGGGCAGCACCTTGGTGCGCTCGGCCGAGGTGACGGCCAGCGGGATCAGGCGCCCGCCCTGGATATGCTGCAGCGAGCTGCCCACGATGTCGAACATCACGCCCACCTGGCCGCCGATCAGGTCGTTGAGCGCCGGTCCCGCACCCCGGTAGGGCACATGGCCCAGCTTGACCTGCTCCATGGAGTTGAACAGCTCGCCCGCCAGGTGCTGGGGCGTGCCGTTGCCGGCCGAGGCAAAGCTCAGTGTCTTGCCCGTTTTGGCCAGGGCCAGCAGCTCGGCCACGGTCTTGACGCCCAGCGAGGGATGGACCTCCAGCACCAGCGGGAAGGCCGACAGCTGCACCACGGGCTCCAGGTCCTTGAGCGGGTTGAAGGGCATGCTCTTGTACAGCGAGGAATTCACGGCCATGGGGCCGCTGGCGGCCAGCAGCAGGGTGTGGCCGGCAGGGCTTGGTGGTCGGCCGGCTGCTTGTAGGCGCCGTTGGGGGCCACGGTGATGATCAGCGGGTCGCTCCACTGCGAGGTGGGTGACGTGGGCGACGTGGTTGACGTGGGGACCGGCGTGCTCATGGCGTGTCCTGTGCCTGCTCCGGCACCGGCAGCTCGCTGGCCAGCAGGGCCAGGCCCTGGCGCAGCAGCGCGTCGTAGCGTGCACGCTCGGCCAGGCGGCGGTCCTCGGGCCAGTCGAAGAAGCCCTTGCCGGTCTTCATGCCCAGATCGCCCCGCGCCACGCGATCGCGCAGGGCCTGGGCCGGCACATCGGTGTTGGACAGCGTGGGGTACATGGTGGCGGCCGCTGCGCAATGCACCTCGATGCCCGCATGGTCGCGCTGCAGCACGGGGCCGGCCGCCAGGAAGCGGAAGCCGAAGCCGAAGCGCACGGCGGCATCCACGTCCTCGGGCGAGGCAATGCCCTCGTCGATGAGGGCGAAGGCCTCGCGCGACAGCGCATGCTGCATGCGGTTGGCCAGAAAGCCGGGCTTGTCCTTCTTCACCAGTACCGGCACGCTGCCGCAGCCGCGCATGAAGGCGTGCAGCCACTGGCCCAGGGCCGGGTCGCTGCGCTCTCCCAGCACCACCTCCACCAGCGGCACCAGGTGGGCGGGCATGAAGAAGTGCAGGCCCAGCATGCGCTGCGCCGTGGGCAGGCCGCTGGCGATGGCGCTGATGGGAAAGCCCGAGCTGTTGCTGGCCAGCACGGCGTCGGCCGGCGCATGCGCCTGCAGCTCGGCGAACAGCGCCTGCTTGGCGTCCAGCCGCTCGGTGATGCATTCCACCACCAGGGCGACGCCGTCCCAGGCCACATCCTCCAGCGCCGCGCAGACCGAGACCTGGGACGCGCACCGGGCAAAGCCGGCCGTGGCCAGCTCGATGGCAATGTGCTGCAGCAGCAGCTCGCGCCGGGCCGCGCCGGGGTCGACCACGGTCACCAGGGCGCCGCCCCGGGCCAGGACCACGGCCACATCGGCACCCATGGTGCCTCCCCCGACGACCACCGTGCGCGCGTTGCGCGGCGAACTGCTGTGCATGCTGTCTCCTGCTGATTTCATGGATTTGAGGCGCAGTCTAGGCAGACGTCATTGAACGGTAAAGACGCATTTTTCGATAAACTGATCGGCCATGAAGATCAATTGGTCGGCCCGCGAGGTCGATGTCTTTCTGGCGCTGGCCGATTCGCTGAGCTTTCGGCGCACGGCGCTGCAGATGCACCTGTCGCAGTCGGCCGTCTCGGGCACGCTGGCGCGGCTGGAAGAGATGCTGGGCGCGCGCCTGTTCGAGCGCACCACGCGCGCCGTGGAACTGACCCAGGCCGGCGAGGTCTTCGCCGAGCAGGCGCGCATCCTGCGCCACCAGATGGACGAGACCGTGCGCCGCGTGCAGGAGGTGGCCCAGGTGCAGGTGGGCCGGCTGGCGCTGGCGGCCCTGCCGTCGCTGGCTGCGGGCCTGCTGCCCCGCGTGCTGGCGCGCTTCGCGGCCGAGCATCCGGGCGTGCACCTGGAGCTGTTCGACAGCCTGGCCGGGCCGGCCTTCGACATGGTGCGCGCGGGCCGCGTGGACTTTGCGCTCACGGCGGCCAACCCCGCCTATGCCGACCTGGACTACCTGCCGCTGGCCTCCGACCGCTTCGTGCTGCTGCTGGGCCGCGGCCATGCGCTGGCGCGCGGGCGTGGCGATCTGGGCTGGGCCGACGTGGCCCATCTGCCCCACATCTCCATGCCGGCCGGCACCAGCGTGCGGCAGTACGCCGACGAGGCCCTGCTGACCCACGGCATACGCTTTGCGCCCCAGTACGCCGTGGAGCACTTGGCCACCATCGCGGCCATGGTGGCTGCCGATCTGGGCGTGAGCGCGCTGCCCCTGCTGGCCGCCCAGGTGGTGCAGCGGCCGGAAGTGGTGGCGCGCCCGCTGGCACGGCCGGTGCTGCGCCGCCCCATCGGCCTGGTGCGCCTGAGCGGCCGCCGCCTGTCGCCGGCTGCCGCGCGCATGGTGGAGATGCTGCGCGAGGAAATGGCGGCCCTGCCGGGCTGAAGGGGGCGCTGGCAGCCGTTGTGCATGGCCCGGCAGGATATGGGGTGGTGTCCGGACCTGCAAGCCTGGACAATAGGGGCCGTACCCGTCATCCCGGTGAGAACACCCCATGAGCATTCCTTCCCGCGTCAAACTCGTCGATGTAGGCCCCCGCGACGGCCTGCAGAATGAAAAACAGCCCGTGCCCGCCGCCGTCAAGATCGAGCTGGTGCACCGCCTGCAGGAAGCCGGCCTCAAGGAAATCGAGGTCACCAGCTACGTCAGCCCCAAATGGGTGCCGCAGATGGCCGACAACGCCGAAGTCATGGCCGGCATCGTCCGCCGCCCCGGCGTGCGCTACAGCGTGCTCACGCCCAACATGAAGGGCCTGGAGGCCGCGCTGTCGGCGCCGCGTGAACTGTGGCCCGACGAGATCGTGGTCTTCGGCGCAGCCAGCGAGGCCTTCAGCCAGAAGAACATCAACTGCTCCATTGCCGAAAGCATCGAGCGCTTCGCCCCCGTGGCCGAGGCCGCACGCGCCCAGGGCATCTACGTGCGCGGCGCCATGAGCTGCACCGTGGGCTGCCCCTACGAAGGCGAGATCGCCCCCGAGCGCGTGGCCTACCTGGCCGGCCTCATGAAGGGCATCGGCGTGCAGCATGTGGGCGTGGCCGACACCATCGGCGTGGGCACGCCCGTCAAGGTGCGCAAGGCCATCGAGGCCACGCTGCAGCACTTCGCCATCGACGATGTCTCGGGCCACTTCCACGACACCTACGGCCAGGCCGTGTCCAACACGCTGGCCGCGCTGTCGCTGGGCGTGTGGCAGTTCGACACCTCGGTGGCGGGCCTGGGCGGCTGCCCCTACGCCAAGGGCGCCACAGGCAATGTGGCCACCGAGGACGTGGTCTACATGCTGCAGGGCATGGGCATAGAGACCGGTATCGACCTGGACAAGCTGATTGACGCCGGCCAGTTCATCAGCGACCACCTGGGCCGCCCCACGCAGTCGCGCGTGGCCAAGGCACTGCTCACCAAGCGCGCCAGCGCGTCTGCATGCGAGGCGGTGTGAGCATGTGCGGATCTGAACTCCACCATCTTCCCGAAGGCGTGCAGCGCGTGGCGGCCTTCCTGCAGCAGGCCGGCCATGGCGAGGGGCCGCGCATGCTGGACGGCGCGGCGCGCACGGCCCAGGAAGCGGCCGACCAGCTGGGCATCCTCGTGGGCCAGGTGGCCAAGAGCATCATCTTCCGCCGCCGCAGCGACGGTGTGGCCGTGCTGGTCGTGGCCTCGGGCGACCGCCGCGTGGACGAGAAGAAGGTCGCCGCCCTGGTCGGCCCCGTGGGCCGTGCCGACGCCGATTTCGTCAAGGCGCAGACGGGCTTTTCCATCGGCGGCGTCAGCCCCGTAGCCCATGCCAACACGCCCGTGACCCTGGTGGACCGGGAACTGCAGCGTTTCGACACGGTCTGGGCGGCCGCCGGCCATCCGCATGCGGTGTTCGCGGCCACGCCGGCCGCGCTGCAACTGCTGGCCGGCGCGCCCTGGGCTGACGTGGTGCAGGAGGTGGCGGCATGATGGGCCCCAAGGAAATGCTGGCCCACAAGGCCGGCGCAGCCTTCGCTGCGCGCGCTGACGACGAGCCCGTGCCATCGCCCTGCATCTCGGTCTGCCGCATGACGCCGGACCGCAGCCATTGCGAAGGGTGCTTTCGCACCATCGACGAGATCCGTGCCTGGTCCAAGTCCGATGCGTCGCAGCGCCTGGTCATCTGGAACGCGCTGCTCGAGCGTGCGGGCATCACGGTCGCCGTCCCCTAGACCCCCCTGGACTGCACTGCAGGAGCCTGCCGCCATGAAGCAGATCACCTTCCATCTCGACTTCGTCTCGCCCTATGCCTGGCTGGCCTTCGAGCAACTGCCTCAGGCCCTGCAGGGCATCAGCCACCACATGCAGTACCGCCCCGTGCTGCTGGGCGCGCTGCTGCAGCGCCATGCCAACCCGGGGCCGGCCGGCATTGCGGGCAAGCGCGAGTGGACCTACCGCCATGTGAGCTGGCTGGGCCATGCCACGGGCGTGGGGCTGGACATGCCGGCCCGCCATCCGTTCAACCCGCTGCCGCTGCTGCGCCTGGCGCTGGAATGCAGCGACGACGGCACGGTCAACCGCTTTGTCGCGGGCACGGTGCTGCGCCATGTCTGGCTGGGCGGCGCCGACGCGCTGGACCCGGCGCGGCTCGACGCACTGCGCGCCACGCTGGCGCCACAGCTGCGCACGGATGCGGCGGACAACGCCAAGCGCCTGCTGCGCGAGAACACCGACGCCGCGGCCGCGCAAGGCCTGTTCGGCGTGCCGGCCTGGGAAGTCGACGGCCGCCTCTTCTGGGGCCTGGACAGCCTGCCCATGCTGCGCGCCTACCTGGAAGGCGACAGCTGGTTCGACAGCGGCTGGGACGCGGCTGCAAGCGTGGAGCAAGGCCTGAAGGTTTGAATGGCGGGGCTGGAACAACGGCCCCGCCCCATGCCCAACGCCTTCAACTTCGCCGCCTCGCCCTTCGACTGCCTCACGCCCGACGAACAGGCGCTGGTGCGCGATGGCGTGGACATCGCCTACTTCCCCGAAGGCGCCGTGGTGCTGGATGCCGGCTCGGCGCCCACCCACCTCTTCGTCATCATCAAGGGCCATGTGGTGCAGACCGAGGGCGACGAGGTGCTGGCCAGCTACGGCCCCGACGACAGCTTCGACGGCCGCGCCCTGGTGGCCGGCCGCACGGGCAGCCGCTTCACCGTGGCCGAGGAGCTCATCGCCTACCAGCTTGCGCGCGAAACCGTGGGCGAGCTGATCGCGCGCAACACGGCCTTTGGCGCCCTGCTGTTCTCCGACCTGGGCCACAAGCTGGGCACATTGGCCCAGCGCGCCGACCGGCACGAATTGCAGTCGCTGACGCTGGCGCGCGTGGACCAGGCCTATCTGCGTGCCGCCCATGTGGTGGATGCGGCCACCGACATCGTCTCCGTGGTGCGCCTGTTCCATGCCGAGCGCACGACCAGCGTGCTGGTCTCGGGACTGCCGCAGGGCGGCCTGGGCATCTTCACGGGCACCACGCTGCAGCGCGCCATCCTCGACGGCCGCCCGCTGGAGCGGCTGGCCGTGGGCGAGTTCGCCAGCCAGCCCGTGTTCACCGTGCGCGCCGACGACCAGCTGGGCGACGCCCTGGTCGTGCTGCTGCGTGCGCGCGTGCACAGGCTGGCGGTGCTCGATGCACAGGGCCAGGTGCTGGGCATCCTGGAGGCGCTGGACCTGTTCAGCTTCCTGGCCAACCACTCCCACCTGATCACCGTGCAGATCGAGCAGGCTGCCGACCTGCAGGCGCTGGAGCAGGCGGCTGCCCAGATCACGCGCCTGGTGGCCGCCCTGCACCGGGGCGGCACGCGCATTGCCCTCATGGCGCGCCTGGTGCAGCAGCTCAACGCCCGTTTGTTCGAGCGTGCCTGGCAGATGCTGGCGTCGCCGGACCTGGTGGCCCACAGCTGCCTCTTCGTCATGGGCAGCGAGGGGCGCGGCGAGCAATTGCTCAAGACCGACCAGGACAACGGCCTGCTGCTGCGCGACGGCTATGTGCCGCCCCAGGACCTCGATGCCATCTGCGCGCGCTTTTCCGCGCAGCTGCAGCGCTTCGGCTACCCCGAATGCCCGGGCGGCATCATGCTCAGCAATCCGCTGTGGCGCGGCACGGTGGCCGACTTTGGCCGTCGTGTGCGCGAATGGCTGATCCTGCCCAGCCCGCAAGGGCTGATGCACCTGGCCATCTTTCTGGATGCCCACGCCGTGGCAGGCGATGCAGCCTTGCTCGCGCAGGTTCGGCGGGACCTGATGGCGCTGGCCCTGGACAGCGACGCCCAGGTGGCGCGCTTTGCCTCGGCCGTCGACGCCTTCGCGCACGAGCCGGGCAGCTGGTGGGAGCGGCTGCTGGGCCGTGGTGACGAGGGGGCGCCCGTGCACCTCAAGAAGGCCGGCATCTTTCCCATCGTCCACGGCGTGCGCAGCCTGGCGCTGGCCCACCACATCGCCGCCACGGGAACGGCCGAGCGCCTGGCGGCCCTGGTGGCCGAAGGCGTGCTCGATGAAGTCCAGGGCCGCGAACTGCTTGAAGGACTGCACTTTCTCATGGGCCTGCGCCTGCAGGCGGGCCTGGCCGAGATCGACCTGGGCCGGACCGTCACCGGCCATGTGGACCCGGCGCGCCTGAGCAGCCTGGAGCGTGATCTGCTCAAGGACACGCTGGCCGTGGTGCGGCGCTTTCGGGAACTGCTGCGCCAGCGCCTGCGGCTGGACGCGGTATGAGCGCGGCACCCCTGTCGAAATGGGTGGCGGGCCTGCGGCGCAACTGGCAGCGGCGCAGGCTGGCGGACCCCGCCTATGACTTCCTTTTCAATGCGCCGCCGCCCGGCGAATGGGTGGCGCTGGACTGCGAGACCACGGGCCTGGACGTGCGCAGCGACGAGATCGTCTCCATCGGCGCCGTGCGCATCGTGGGAGAGCGCATCCTGTCCAGCGAGCGCCTGGAGCTGCTGGTGCGCCCCTCGCGCAGCGTGCCCGGCGACAGCGTGCGCATCCACCGCCTGCGCGAGCGCGACCTGGCCCGGGGCCTGGCCATCGAGGACGCGCTCGCGCAGCTGCTGCGCTTCATCGGCAGCCGCCCGCTGGTCGGCTACTACCTGGAATTCGACGTGGCCATGATCGAGCGCGTGCTGCGCCCCTGGCTGGGCACGGGCCTGCCCAACGAGCGCATCGAGGTCTCGGCCCTGTACTACGACCACCGCTTCCGGCAGCTGCTGCCCTGGCAGCAGCAGGCGCCCGAGATCGACCTGCGCTTTGCCACGCTGATGGCCGATTTGGGCCTGCCCCGGCGAGAGGCCCACGACGCGCTCAACGACGCCGTGATGGCAGCGCTGGCCTTCATCAAGCTGCGCAGGCTGGCCGGCGGGACGCCGGCCCCGCTGCATCAGCGCAAGGCGGACGGCGAATAGCCGAAGCGCGCACGGAAGCGCTCCGAAAAGCGCGCACGCGACTGGTAGCCACAGGCCTGGGCGATGTGTTGCAGGCTCCAGCCGGTGGTCTGCACCAGCAGCATGGCGTGGTGCATGCGCGTGTCCACCAGCAGTTCCTCGAAGCGGACGCCCTCGCCGGCCAGGCGCCGGCGCAGCGTGGCCTCGCTCATGGCCAGCGCGCTGCCGGCACTGTGCGCTGTCCAGTGCTGCTGGGGCGCCTGGGCAATGAGGGTGCGCAGGCGCGAGGCCGTGCCGGGCGGGCCCGCGCGGCGCAGGATGTGGCCGCGCTCCGCGAGCGCGGCGAGCAGGTCCATCAGCCGGTAGCGCAGCCGTTCGTCGCTGAGAGTCGGCGACGGCACGCTGGCCAGCACCTGCCGCAGAGCGTCTTGCAGGTCATCGTCCAGCGGCAGTTGCCGAAAGGCCTGCTCGTCCAGCGGCAGCGCTGCGGGCTGGGCGCGTGTGCGGTGGAACGCCTCCAGCAGCTCGGGCGACAGTGCCAGCAGCACGGAGCGAAAGGGCTGTCCGCCGCTGCCCGGTGTCTTCATCAGATCGGCGCTGGTATGCGCCTGCACCAGCAGCAGGCAAGAGGGCGTGTCCACCGTGGTCTGGTGGCTGCCGTCGTGCAGGTCCAGCCTGCCTGCCGCCACCAGCAGCAGGCAGGCTTCATGGAACAGGAAGCGCGGCGTATGCCGGGCCTGGCGCAGGCTGGGCTGCGCCAGGCTGCACAGGCCGGCCCGCACCACAGGGGCGGCAGAAGGCAGCAGCCAGTGGCTGCCGGGCACCGGGTCGCCGTTCAGGTTCAAGCGGCGCAGACCGCAGGGTTCAGGCTGTACAGGCCGGTGATGCTGGCCTTGCCCAGCACCTGGCCGGCTTGCAGCGCCGCGCGCACATTGGCGCCGGTCAGTTCGCCGGAGACCGCCAGCGTGGGCGTGGCCAGCGCATAGACGGTGAAGACGTAGTGGTGGACGATGCTGTCGTTCCACGGGGGGCAGGGGCCGTCGTAGCCGTAGTAGTCGCCCTTCATCTGCTCGTCGCCCGCGAACCAGCCCGTGTAGTCGTTGATGCCGTGGCGCAGGCCGCCGGGGGCGGCCGGGCCGCTCTTGCCGCGCGGCGTGACGCCGTCGGACTGGGCACCTGCCGCGATCTCGGTGGTGGCGGCCGGAATGTCCAGCAGCAGCCAGTGGAAGAAGTCCACGCGCGGCAGGCTGGCCGGCACTTCGCGGCCTTCCTGGTTCACATCGTCGCCGCGGCTGGGCACGTCGGGATCGTGGCAGACCACGACGAAGGACTGCGTGCCCGCCGGTGCGCCGCTCCAGGCAAGGTGCGGATTGCGGTTGGACGACAGCGCCACGTGGGATGCCGCATCGGGCACGGCGAACGCGAATTCGCCGGGGATGGCCTGGCCGTCCTGGAAGCTTTGGCTGGTGAGTTGCATGTCGGATGGATCCTGTGCGTTGAAGAGAGAAGTCATGCTGCACGAAGCGCTCGGCAGACCCCCGAGTCTAGGGGCGGGGAAAACGCAGGACATCGCCCATCCGCTCAAAAGGCTTCTCCAGCCGGTCAAACTGAGTGTCTCTGGTGTGGCGAGGGATGAAAAAAGCCGGGCGCATGGCCCGGCTTGTGCGTGGTTGCCGCTTCGGCAGCTCAGTGGCCGGAGGCGCCCGAAGCTCCCAGACCCGTTTCCGAACGCACCTGCTGCGCGGGGAACACGGCGCGTTCCCTGGCGGCCTGGGCACTCTTGTCGAGCACCGAGAACAGCCACACGCCCACGAAGCCGATGGTCATGGAGAACAGCGCGGGTGAGGCATAGGGGAACCAGGCCGAGCCTGCAGGGTTGCCCAGCGTGGCTTCCCAGACCGGGGGCGAGACGATGGTCAGGCCCACCGAGGACGCCAGGCCCATGAAGCCGCCGATCACGGCGCCCTTGGTCGTGCAGTCCTTCCACAGCACCGACAGCAGCAGCGGGGGGAAGTTGGCCGAGGCCGCGACCGCGAAGGCCAGCGACACCATGAAGGCAATGTTCTGCTTCTCGAACACGATGCCCAGCAGCACGGCGATGGCGCCCAGCGTCAGCGTGGTGATGCGCGAGACGCGCAGCTCGGCGGCGCTGTCGGCCTTGCCCTTCTTGATCACGGTGGCGTACAGGTCATGCGACACGGCCGAGGCGCCCGACAGCGTCAGGCCCGCGACCACGGCCAGGATGGTGGCGAAGGCCACGGCCGAGATGAAGCCGTAGAACACGTCGCCGCCCACGCTCTTGGCCACCAGCACGGCCGCCATGTTGGCCGTGCCCGCGCCGCCGTGGATCACGCCCTTGACCGTGTCGGCCATCTCGGGGTTGGTCAGCACCAGGGTGATGGCGCCGAAGCCGATGATGAAGATCAGCACGTAGAAGTAGCCGATCCAGGTCGTGGCCCAGAACACGCTCTTGCGCGCTTCCTTGGCGTCGGGCACGGTGAAGAAGCGCATCAGGATGTGGGGCAGGCCCAGCGTGCCGAACATCAGCGCCATGCCGAAGCTGATGGCCGAGATCGGGTCCTTGATGAAGCCGCCCGGGCCCATGATGGCCAGGCCCGCCTTGGCGGCGGCCGAGGGGTCGGCGCCGTTGTTGGCAGCGATCTCGGAGCGCACGCGCACGCCTTCGGCGAACAGCGCCTCGGGGCTGAAGCCGTACTTGGCCAGCACCATGAAGCCCATGAAGGTCACGCCTGCCAGCAGCATGCAGGCCTTGATGATCTGCACCCAGGTCGTGGCCGTCATGCCGCCGAACAGCACGTAGATCATCATCAGGCCGCCCACCAGCACCACGGCGATCCAGTAGTCCAGGCCGAACAGCAGCTTGATCAGCTGGCCCGCGCCCACCATCTGCGCGATCAGGTAGAAGGCCACCACCACCAGCGTGCCGCTGGCCGCGAAGGCGCGGAACGGCGTCTGGGAGAAGCGGTAGCCGGCCACGTCGGCGAAGGTGAACTTGCCCAGGTTGCGCAGGCGCTCGGCCAGCAGGAAGGTCAGGATGGGCCAGCCCACCAGGAAGCCGATGGAGTAGATCAGGCCGTCATAGCCGCTGGCCATGACCGAGGCCGAGATGCCCAGGAAGGAGGCGGCCGACATGTAGTCGCCCGCAATCGCCAGGCCGTTCTGGAAGCCCGTGATGCCGCCTCCGGCCGTGTAGAAATCGGCCGCCGACTTGGTGCGGCCCGCGGCCCACTTGGTGATCCACAGCGTGGCCACGACGAAGGCCGTGAAGAGAATGATGGCGGTCCAGTTGGTGGCCTGCTTGGCGGCCACGCCGACATCGCCGCCGGCGGCCAGCACGGGCCCCGTCAGGGCCAGCGCCACGGCGGGCGCCAGCAGCATGCGTTGTGCGGAATTCTTCATTTCGTGGCGTCCTTCAGGATGTCCTGGGTGAGCTTGTCGTACTCGCCATTGGCACGGCGCACGTAGAGGCCGGTGACGATCACCGAGAACACGATCACGCCCATGGCGATAGGAATGCCCAGCGAGGTCACGCCCGCGCCAATGGGCTGGGCCAGAAAGGATTTGTCGAAAGCAATCAGCGCGATATAGCCGTAATAAACGACCAGCATCAGCAGCGTCAGAAAAAGGCCCAGGCGATTGCGTCTGGATCGCAGCTCCTGGTATTTGGGATGGCGCTGTATCTTGTCTACCACCGGATCGGTCATGGTTTGTCTCCTGAAGTTGGAATCGCGGCGGCAGCCCCATGGATCTGCAGCCTTGCGGCGCATTCTGGAAACTGCTTCTGACCGAGTGCTTACGCAGTGCAGCATGGTTTGCCAGGGTTTTTACGGTGCTTTTCACATGGAAAAAGACGGCATCAGGGTTGCTGCTGAGTTAGTAAGAAATCGTTCAGTTCGCCGTCAATTTCTGTAAGAGGTGAGTCAGATTCGCGTCAGCAGGCAGGCGGATAGTGAATCGGCGGGCCTATGGCAAGCCCGCTAAATATTCAATAAATCAAGGAGACAGACATGGCTATCAACGCATCGCAAGGCGCGGGGGTCAAGGCGACCCCGCGGCCCATGACTCCGGAAGAACGCAAGGTGATCTTTGCCTCGTCGCTAGGCACGGTATTCGAGTGGTACGACTTCTATCTCTACGGATCGCTGGCGGCCATCATCGCCAAGCAATTCTTCAGCGGGCTCGATGCGGGATCGGCCTTCATCTTCGCGCTGCTGGCCTTCGCGGCCGGCTTCATCGTGCGGCCCTTCGGCGCACTGGTGTTCGGGCGGCTGGGCGACATGATCGGGCGCAAGTACACCTTCCTCGTGACCATCCTGATCATGGGCCTGTCGACCTTCATCGTCGGCATCCTGCCCACCTACGCCAGCATCGGCGTGGCGGCGCCGGTGATCCTCATCGGCCTGCGCATGCTGCAGGGCCTGGCCCTGGGCGGCGAGTACGGCGGTGCGGCCACCTATGTGGCCGAGCACGCGCCGCACGGCAAGCGCGGCGCCTACACCTCGTGGATACAGACCACGGCAACGCTGGGCCTGTTCCTGTCGCTGCTGGTGATCCTGGGCGTGCGCACCTCCATCGGCGAGCAGGCCTTCGCGGACTGGGGCTGGCGCATCCCCTTCCTGCTGTCCATCGTGCTGCTGGGCATCTCGGTGTGGATCCGCATGACGCTGTCCGAGTCGCCAGCCTTCCAGAAGATGAAGGCCGAGGGCAAGGTCTCCAAGGCTCCGCTGTCCGAGTCCTTCGGCCAGTGGCGCAACCTCAAGATCGTGATCCTGGCGCTGATCGGCCTGACCGCCGGCCAGGCTGTCGTCTGGTACACGGGCCAGTTCTATGCGCTGTTCTTCCTGACCCAGCAGCTCAAGGTCGATGCGGTGACGGCCAACCTGCTGATCGCGGCGGCACTGATCATCGGCACGCCGTTCTTCGTGATCTTCGGTTCGCTGTCCGACAAGATAGGCCGCAAGCCCATCATCATGCTGGGCTGCGTGCTGGCCGTGGTGACCTACTTCCCCGTGTTCAAGGCGCTGACCGAAGCGGCCAACCCCGACTTGGCCGCGGCCCAGGCCAAGAGCAAGGTGGTGATCGTTGCCGATCCCAAGGAATGCTCGTTCCAGTTCAATCCCACGGGCACTTCCAAGTTCACCAGTTCCTGCGACGTGGCCAAGCAGCTGCTGGCCGCCGGCTCGGTCAGCTATGACTCCGAGGACGCAGCGCCCGGCAAGACGGCCTTCATCCGCATCGGCAGCACCGAGATCCCCTCGTTCTCCGTCAAGGGCCTGAGCCCCGAGGAAGCCAAGGCCAAGGACGCCGAGTTCAAGAAGACCGTGGCCAAGGTGCTGGCCGAGGACGGCTATCCCACCAAGGCCGACCCCGCGAAGATGAACAAGGTGATGATGGTCGCCATCCTGACCTACCTGGTCATCCTCGTGACCATGGTCTACGGCCCCATCGCCGCCATGCTGGTGGAGCTGTTCCCCACCCGCATCCGCTATACCTCCATGAGCCTGCCGTATCACATCGGCAATGGCTGGTTCGGCGGCCTGCTGCCCACCATGTCGTTCGCCATCGTGGCCCAGACCGGCAACATGTACAGCGGCCTCTGGTATCCCATCGTCATTGCCGGCGCCACGGCCATCATCGGCACGCTGTTCCTGCGCGAGACCAAGGATGTGGATATCTACGCGAATGATTGAGGGCTCCCCCTGAGGCGCTGACGCGCCTTCCCCCGTATGCACGGCGCCCTCTCTCGCTTCGCGGGAGGGGGACGACGCCATCGCCGCGAGGCGGCTCTTGCTCGGCGTCTCTGAGTTGGGCCGCGCCGGTTGCATGCGGTGTGCGCAGTATCCGACTGTGTTTTGTGGCGCTGCATTGACGAAAGCCCGTGGCGGTTTGCCATGGGCTTTTTTCGTATGGCGCTTCTACTGGTTTTCCATGTCATGCCTGTGGCAGCAAAGCATCAGATCGCGCATTTTCAGAGGCGGCCGTACATTTTTTGACATGCCCGCACCTAGAATTCGCAGCAGCCGCAAATGGCACTGATCTAGAGCCGGAGTCGGCCCTGAGATTTCAAGAATACCCACTCAACAATCCCAAGGAGATGCCGAGATGATCAAGATGAACCGCGTTGCCCTGGCCGTGCTGGCCGTGCTGGGTTCCACCACCGTGATGGCGCAAAGCAGCGTCACGATCTATGGCCGTATCAACACCACGATCGAGCGCCAGAAGATCGGTGACGAAAGCGTCAGCAAGATGGAGAACAACTCCTCGCGTTGGGGCATGCGCGGTGTCGAAGATCTGGGCGGCGGCCTGAAGGCCGGCTTCGTGCTGGAAAGCGGCTTCGCTTCCGACACCGGCATGGGCTCCTCCTCCACCGGCGCGCTGACCTTCGGCCGCCAGAGCGAAGTGAACCTGTCGGGCAACTTCGGTATGCTGCGCCTGGGCAACTTCTTCCCCGGCTCGTACTTCGCCACGGCCGACTACGTGAGCATGCACAACCATGACACGGGTTCGTCCTCCGACGCGCTGTACTTCGATCCCGTCTGGTTCGCCAGCGGCCTGGGCACCGCCAACAAGATCTCCTACACCACGCCCAACTTCGGCGGCCTGACGGTGGAAGGCTCGGTCTCCATGCACGAGAAGGCCACCGCCCTGGCCAAGAAGAAGAACGGCTACGACCTGGCCGCCAACTACAACGTGGGCCCCCTGGCCCTGGGCGCCGGCTACAGCCAGTTCGACGAAGACAAGCAGCTGGCCTTCCGCGCTGCCTACACTCTCGGCCAGTTCGTGCTGGGCGGCTACTACCAGCGCAACGACGAAGAAATCCGCGGCACGCGCAACAACTTCCGTCTGTCGGGCATGTACACCCTGGGCGCTTCCGAGTTCCACGTGAACCTGGGCCACGCCAACAAGTGGAGCAACATTGCCGACTCCGGCGCCAACCAGTGGACCCTGGGCTACAACTACAACCTGAGCAAGCGCACCAAGGTCTACGGCTACTACACCAAGGTGGACAACAAGGCCGGCGCCAACTACATGACCGGCGTGAAGGGCGCGGACTTCTCGTCCTTCGCCGTCGGCGTGCGTCACGCATTCTGATCGCCGCGCGGCGTAAGCCGCGAGCAAAGCAGGTCTGTTCCAATCAGCACCTGCCTGCCATCAGGCCTCGTACCGAAAGGTGCGGGGCCTTTTTGTCTGGGCCCGTCTTTTCACAGCCTGATCAAGGAAATACCCATGAGGATCATCGCGGCCGGTTGCCTGGCCTTTGTTGTCGTGTCGCTGCTGGCCATCACCCAGGTGAAGGGCGTGCCGGACGGGCAGGCCATGCCTGCCTCCGTGCAGATGGCCAAGTAAGACCTTGAAAGAGGCACGAGCCCCGGACTGGTTCCGGGGTTTTTTTATGGTCGCGCGGATGCGTTGAGGAGGCGTTTTTTGTTTAACCTGTATGAAAATACAGGTATTGAGAAGCGTCCGATGCCTGACGCATGGACTGCCTAGAATGTTTGGCTCCCACTGACCACACAACATCCATGACGCACGGTCTGATTCGAATTCGCGGCGCACGCCAGCACAATCTCCAGAACCTGGATCTCGACATCCGTACCGGCGAGCTGACCGTGGTCACGGGGCCCAGCGGCTCGGGCAAGTCCAGTCTGGTGTTCGATACCCTGTATGCCGAAGGCCAGCGCCGCTATGTCGAGACCTTCTCGGCCTATGCGCGGCAGTTCCTGGACCGCATGGACAAGCCGGCCGTGGACCGTGTGGAAGGTGTGCCGCCGGCCATCGCCATCGACCAGACCAATCCCGTCCGCAACTCGCGCTCCACCGTGGGCACGATGACCGAGCTCAACGACCACCTGAAGCTGCTGTTCGCGCGCGCAGCCCAGCTGTTCGACCGCGACACCGCCGTGCCCGTGCGCCACGACACGCCCGACAGCGTGCTGGAGGAGCTGGCCGAGCGTTGCCGGCAGGCCGGTGATCCGCGCATCGCCATCACCTTCCCCGTCGAGCTGCCCGCCAACACCACGGCCGCCGAGGTGGAGCAATGGCTGTCGGCCAGCGGCTTCACCAAGGTCCAGGCCGAGCGCGAGGCCGAGAAGGCCGGCGCCGTGGAGCCTGCCGCAGACGCCAAGGGCAAGAAGGCCAAGGCGGCGGCGCCGCTCAAGGTCAAGATGCTGGACGTGGTGGCCGACCGCTTCCGCCTGGGCAATGTGGAGCGGGCCCGCGCCTACGAGGCCATCGAGGTCGCGCTCAAACGCGGCAGCGGCCACATGACGGTCTATGTGCTGCCTGAATCCGCCGTGGAAGCCGCAGGTGCCCAGCCCACCGAGCCCCAGCTGTGGAAGTTCTCGCTGGGCCTGCACTGCCCCGAAAGCGGCCTGAGCTACCAGGAGCCGATTCCCTCGCTGTTCTCCTTCAACTCCGCCGTGGGCGCCTGTGAGGCCTGCCGTGGCTTTGGCCGCGTGATCGGCGTGGACTGGGGGCTGGTCATCCCCAACGACAAGCTCACCCTGCGCACGGGCGCCATCAAGCCCGTGCAGACACCGGCCTGGAAGGAGATCCAGGACGACCTGATGCGCCACGCCGAGGCCGAAGGCATCCCGCGCGACACGGCCTGGGCCAAGCTCACCGACGCGCAAAAGAGCTGGGTGCTGGACGGCTCGCCCAACTGGAACGGCAAGTGGACCCAGACCTGGTACGGCATCAAGCGCTTCTTCGAATACCTGGAGAGCAAGGCCTACAAGATGCACATCCGGGTGCTGCTGTCCAAGTACCGCAGCTATACCGAATGCCCCACCTGCGGCGGCGCGCGGCTGAAGACCGAAAGCCTGCTGTGGCGCCTGGGCGGCAAGCAGGCCGCTGATGCCGTGCTGCCGCCCGGCGACGAAGGCCGCTACCGCCGCTTCATGCCGAAGGGCGTGGCCTGGAGCCGCGAGCAGCTGGACGCGCTGCCGGGCCTGTGCCTGCACGACCTGATGCAGCTGCCCCTGGTGCGGCTGCGTGATTTCTTCCAGCAGCTGGCGCCGGCTGCCGACGCCCCGCTGCATGACGGCGAGGCCCAGGCCCTCAAGATGCTGCACGCCGAAATCATGGCGCGCGTGCAGTACCTGTGCGACGTGGGCATCGGCTACCTCACGTTGGACCGCCAGAGCCGTACGCTGTCGGGCGGCGAGGTGCAGCGCATCAACCTGACCACGGCCCTGGGCACCTCGCTGGTCAACACCCTGTTCGTGCTCGACGAGCCCAGCATCGGCCTGCACCCGCGCGACATGGAACGCATCACCGAGGCCATGCAGCGCCTGCGCGATGCAGGCAACACCCTGGTCGTGGTCGAGCACGACCCGGCCGTGATGTTCGCGGCCGACCGCATGATCGACATGGGCCCCGGCCCCGGCGCGCGCGGCGGCCAGATCGTGTTCGACGGCACGCCCGAGGACCTGCGACATGCCGACACGCTGACCGGCGCCTACCTGGGCGGCCGCAAGCAGGTGGGCTTCGGCCTCAAGCGCATGGTGACCGAGTCCACGCCACGCCTCATCCTCGAAGGCGCGCGCGAGCACAACCTGCGCAGCATCGACGTGGACTTTCCGCTGCAGCGCCTGGTCACCATCACCGGCGTCAGCGGCTCGGGCAAATCCACGCTGATCCAGGACGTGCTGGTGCCCGCGCTGATGCGCCACTTCGGCAAGCCCACGGATGCGGCCGGCGCCTTCGAGCGCCTGCTGGGCGCCGACCACCTGAGCGACGTGATGTTCGTGGACCAGTCGCCCATCGGCAAGACGGCGCGCTCCAACCCGGCCAGCTACGTGGGCGCCTGGGACTCCATCCGCGAGTTGTTCGCCATTGCGCCGCTGTCGCGCCAGCGCGGCTACACGGCCGCCAAGTTCAGCTTCAACAGCGGCGATGGCCGCTGCCCCACCTGCGGCGGCTCGGGCTTCGAGCATGTGGAGATGCAGTTCCTCTCCGACGTCTACCTGCGCTGCCCCGACTGCAACGGCACGCGCTACCGCCCCGAGATCCTGGAAGTCACGATCGAGCGCCACGCGGCCGGCGAGTTGCAGCCGCGCAAGCTCAACGTGGCCGATGTGCTGGAGCTCACCGTGGCCGAGGCGGCCCTGCTGTTCGCCCAGGACCGCGAGGTCATCCGCGCCCTGCAGCCCATCGTCGATGTGGGCCTGGAATACGTAAAGCTGGGCCAGCCCGTACCCACGCTGTCGGGCGGCGAGGCCCAGCGCCTCAAGCTCGCGGGCTTCCTGGCGGAGGCCGCCAAGGCCCAGGCCAAGTCGAAGCAGGCGCTGGCCAAGAAGGGCACATTGTTCCTGTTCGACGAGCCCACCACGGGCCTGCACTTCGACGACATCGCCAAGCTCATGCGCGCGCTGCGCAAGCTGCTGGAGGCTGGGCACTCGCTGATCGTCATCGAGCACAACCTGGACGTGATCCGTGCCAGCGACTGGCTGATCGACCTCGGTCCCGAAGGCGGCGACGGCGGCGGCGCCATCGTGGCCCAGGGCACGCCCGAGGAGGTGCGCCAGGTGCCTGGCTCGCACACGGCCCAGGCGCTGCGCGAGTACGACCTGGCCATGGGAGTGGGCGGTGAGGCCGTGCGCGAGGTCGCCCCCATGCTCTACAAGAGCCAGCGCAAGGCCCATGCCATGTCGGGGGCGGCCGCCAGGAATGCCATCGAGATCGTCAACGCCAAGGAGCACAACCTCAAGCAGCTGTCGGTGGAGATTCCTCGCGGCAAGTTCAACGTGGTGACGGGTGTCTCGGGCTCGGGCAAGTCCACGCTGGCCTTCGACATCCTGTTCAACGAAGGGCAGCGACGCTACCTGGAATCGCTCAACGCCTATGCGCGCTCCATCGTCCAGCCTGCGGGCCGGCCCGAGGTGGATGCGGTCTACGGCATTCCGCCCACCGTGGCCATCGAGCAGCGCCTGTCGCGCGGCGGGCGCAAGTCCACCGTGGGCACGACCACCGAGGTCTGGCACTTCCTGCGCCTGCTGTACGTCAAGCTGGGCACGCAGCACTGCATCCACGACGGCGCCGCGGTGCAGCCGCAGACGGAGGAAAGCATCGCGGCCCAGCTGCTCACGCAGTTCCGGGGCCAGACCATCGGCCTGCTGGCACCGCTGGTGGTCAACCGCAAGGGCGTCTACACCGAGCTGGCCGACTGGGCTCGGCCACGCGGCTACACCCATCTGCGCGTGGACGGCGAATTCCTGCCCACCACGGGATTCCCGCGCATCGACCGCTTCAAGGAACACACCATCGAGCTGCCCGTGGCCAGCATCACCGTCACGGCGGCCAGCGAGCGCGAGCTGCGCGGCCACCTGGCGCAGGCGCTGGAAACAGGCAAGGGCGTGCTGCATGTGCTGTCCGGCCTGGACAACCTGGCCGATGCCATGGCCGGCGGCCGGAGCACGGCCGGCATCGGCAGCCTGCAGGTGTTCTCCACCCAGCGCGCCTGCCCGGTCTGCGCCACCAGCTATGCCGAGCTGGACCCGCGCCTGTTCTCCTACAACAGCAAGCACGGCTGGTGCCCCGACTGCGTGGGCACGGGCGTCAAGCTCACCAAGGACCAGCGCAAGGTCTATGACGACACCCTGCTGGTCGAGGACAACCGGGGCCGCGAGGTCAAGTTCGAAGGCCAGGAAATCGAGGACCTGGCCGAAGTGACCTGCCCCACCTGCCAGGGCACACGCCTGAACGCCACGGCGCGCGCCGTGCGCTTCCATGGCGTGGGCATTGCCGAGATCGCCCAGCTGTCGGTCAACGACGTGCGCAAATGGGTGCAGGCGCTGGCGATGTCGGGCCGCGAGGCCGACATTGCCCGCGACCTCATCCCCGAGATCCAGAGCCGCCTCGAATTCCTCGAGGAAGTGGGCCTGGGCTACCTGACGCTGGACCGTGGCGCGCCCACGCTGTCGGGCGGCGAGGCCCAGCGCATCCGCCTGGCCGCGCAACTGGGCAGCAACCTGCAGGGCGTCTGCTATGTGCTGGACGAGCCCACCATCGGCCTGCATGCGCGCGACAACCAGATCCTGCTCAACGCCCTGCACAAGCTGGGCGACAAGGGCAACACCCTGGTCGTGGTCGAGCATGACGAAGACACCATCCGCCGGGCCGACCACATCATCGACATCGGCCCCAGCGCCGGCATACGTGGCGGCCGCCTCGTGGCTCAGGGCACGGCGGCCGACATCATGGCGGCCGAGGACTCCATCACGGGCCGCTATCTGCTGCACGCCATGCGCCACCCGTTCCAGCCGCGCCGCTGGGTGGGCGAGGGCCAGCCGCCGCAGGCGGCCGCCGAGCTTGCCGCCGTGGCCGAACCGGTGCCGGAACCCGCGCCTGTCAAGGTATCCAAATCCAAAAAGAAGGCCGCGCCTGTCGTTGTCGACGCCGAACCCGCCTCCGACGCGCTGGGCTGGCTGACCGTGCGCGGCGCCCATTTGCACAACCTGCAGAACGTGGATGCGCGCGTGCCGCTCAAGCGCCTGGTGGCCGTCACAGGCGTCAGCGGCTCGGGCAAGTCCACGCTGGCGCGCGACGTGATGCTGGCCAATGTGGCCGCCTGGGTGGGCCAGCGCGCCACCAAGGCCGGGCGCGATGCCATGGACGCGGGCAAGGCGCCTGCGCTGTCGGGCTGCAAGGGCCTGCAGGGCTTCGAGGGCATTGACCGCGTGCTGGAAGTGGACCAGACCCCCATCGGCAAGACCCCGCGCAGCTGCCCGGCCACCTACATCGGCTTCTGGGACACCATCCGCAAGCTCTACGCCGAAACGCTGGAGGCCAAGGCGCGCGGCTACGCGGCCGGCCGCTTCTCGTTCAACACCGGCGAAGGCCGCTGCCCGGCCTGCGAGGGCCAGGGCATGCGCACCATCGAGATGAGCTTCCTGCCCGACGTGAAGGTGCCGTGCGAGGTCTGCCACGGCGCGCGCTTCAACCCCGAGACCCTGGCCGTCTCCTGGCGCGGCAAGAGCATTGGCGACGTGCTGCAGATGGAGGTGGACGAGGCCGTCGAGTTCTTCGCCAGCATGCCCAGCATCGCCCACCCGCTGCAACTGCTCAAGGACGTGGGCCTGGGCTATCTCACGCTGGGCCAGCCCTCGCCCACGCTGTCGGGCGGCGAGGCCCAGCGCATCAAGCTCGTCACCGAGCTGACCAAGGTGCGCGACGACGTGACCCGGCGCGGCAACAAGGCGCCGCACACGCTCTATGTGCTGGACGAACCCACGGTGGGCCTGCACATGGCCGACGTGGACAAGCTCATCCGCGTGCTGCACCGCCTGGTCGATGCGGGCCACAGCGTGGTCGTCATCGAGCATGACCTGGACGTGATCGCCGAGGCCGACTGGATCATCGACCTCGGCCCCGAAGGCGGCAAGGACGGCGGCCGCATCATCGCGGCCGGCATGCCCGAGGATCTGGTGGCTGCGGGCACGCACACGGGCAAGGCGCTCAAGCCCGTGCTGGCCCGTTGAGCCTCAGGCGCAGGCCACGCCTGCGCTGCGTGCGGAGCCTGCGGGCAGGCGGCTGCTCCAGAAGACCAGCACCAGGCCCACGGCCGTCAGCGCGGCGGCGGCCCAGCCCAGGTTGACCAGGCCCAGGCCACCGGCCAGGGCCAGGCCGCCGACCCAGGCACCCAGGGCATTGCCCAGGTTGAAGGCCGCAATGTTCAGGCTGGAGACCAGGTTGGCGCCCTGGGGGCCGGCCTGGTCCAGCACGCGCATCTGCATGGGTGCCACTGTGGCGAAGGCCACGATGCCCAGCACGATCACATAGGCCATGGCCACGGCCTGGTTCCCGAAGGCCCAGCGGCCTGCCGCCAGCACCACCATCAGCGCCGCAATGCTCCACACCAGGGCGCGCATCACGCCCCGGTCGGCCAGCTTGCCGCCCAGCAGATTGCCTGCGGCCAGGCCCGCGCCGAACAGCAGCAGGGTCAGTGCCACCAGGCTGTCGCCCATGCGGGTCACCTGGGTCAGCAGCGGCTCCACATAGGTGTAGAGCGCAAACACGCCCGCAAAGCCGAAGGCCGTGATGCCCAGGCCCAGCCAGACCTGGCCGTTGGCCAGCACGGCCAGCTCCTGCGCCAGCGGCGTGACCTCGGGGCGGCCCTGGTCGCGCGGCACGAAGGCGGCCAGGATGGCGAAGGCCAGCACGCCGATCGCGGCCACGGCCAGGAAGGCGCTGCGCCAGCCGAACATCTGGCCGATCCAGGCGCCGGCAGGCACGCCCAGCAGGGTGGCCAGGGTCAGGCCCGAGAACATCAGCGCAATCGCCGACGCCTTCTTGTCCGCGGGCACCAGGCCCGTGGCCACCACGGCACCCACGCCGAAGAAGGTGCCGTGGGTCAGCGAGGTCAGCACGCGTGCCGACATCAGCCATTCATAGCTGGGCGCGAACGCGGCGGCCAGGTTGCCGGCGATGAAGATCAGCATCAGCGCCAGCAGCAGGCGCTTGCGCGGCCATTGGCGCGTCAGCAGCGTGAGCACGGGCGCGCCCACGGCCACGCCGATGGCGTAGCCCGAAATCAGCGAGCCCGCCGTGGGAATGCTGATGTGCAGATCCTGGCTGACCTGTGTCAGCAGGCCCATGATGATGAATTCCGTGGTGCCGATGCCAAAGGCACCGGCCGCCAGGGCGAGAAGGGAAAGAGGCATGGACGGATTCCTTGTGATCCTTGGTGTGATGTCCAGTAATGTCGCACTGCAACATACCTTTGTGTAGATGGAATAATGGAAACGGATCTGTTCCTGTGTGGAATAGATGATCCTTTTCTCGGAGACACCATGCCCGCACTTGTTCCTCTCGCCGCCGCCGACACGGGCAGCGCCGATGCCAACCGCTTTGCCGAGCTGGAAATGCTGATCCTGGTCGCCGAGCGCGGTAGCCTCTCGGCCGCTGCGCGCCACCTGGGCATCTCGCCCTCGGCCGTCAGCAAGAGCATGTCGCGGCTGGAGGCGCGCCTGGGCGTGCAGCTGCTCCAGCGCAGCACGCGGCGTCTGCATCTCACGCCCGAAGGCTGCCAGCTGTTCGAGCGCGGCAAGCGCGTGCTGGCCGACCTGGAGGAACTGGAGGCCTGCGTGGCCGTGCGCAGCGAACCACGCGGCCTGGTGCGCATCAACACCAGCTCATCGACCGGAAAAATGCTGCTCGTGCCCCTGGTGCCGCAATTGCTGCAGCGCCATCCCGGACTGAGCCTGGAACTGAGCTTCACGGACCAGATCGTGGACCTGGTCGAGGCCGGCACGGACATCGCCGTGCGCTGGGGTCAGCTTCCGCCCTCGGACATGGTCGCGCGGCTACTCGGCCACACGCGGCAGGTCATCCTGGCCTCACCGCAGTACCTGGCCCGCATGGGCAGGCCCCTGCATCCGGACGAGCTGGGCCACCATGTGCGCCTGGGCTGGAGCTACCAGCGCGCCATACCGCACTGGCCATTTCTGGTGGACGGCCAGCGCGTGGCCGTCGATATCGGGGAGGTGGTGCGCGTCAACGACGGCGATGTGATGCGCGAGCTGGCGCTGCACGGCACGGGCCTGGCCCGCCTGTCGCTGTACCACGCCTGGGCCGACGTGCTCGCCGGCCGGCTGGTGCCCGTGCTGGAGGAATTCAACACGGGCGACCTGGAACCCATCCACGCCGTCTACCTGGGCAAGCCCGACCGCCTGCCCCCGCGCACGCGCGCCGTGCTCGACTTCCTGCAGGCGCATGTGGATCTGCGGCATGCGGAGCAGCTGCCGGCGCTGCCCTGAGGGGTGGCCGGCAGCGAGGGCGTCACTCCTGCTCGGCTGGCAGAGGTGCGGCGTTGAAGGACAGGTTCTCGATGATGTCGTGCAGCACGGTGGGCACTGGGTCCACGGGTGCGTCGGCCGCGTAGACGATGCCTGTACCCACGCCCTTCGGGTCAAGCAGGCGTTTGACCACCAGCACCTGTTCGGGGCGGGTGCCATTGGTGCGGGAGCTGCCTTCACCCTCGTTCACGCTGTAGACGAAGTAGTAGGAGCGCAGCAATTGGCCGTAGTTGTTGACCTTGACGCACAGGACGCCGCCCGCCAGATTGCCCCGGATCTGGTGTTCGCAACCAAACAGCCTGTCCGCCGTTTCCATCAGGCCATTGCCGTTCGCGGTGGCAGGCGTTTGCAGCTGCATATTCACCACTTCGGAAGCAACGCCTTCGCTGCCGAACGAAGTCAGCGCCCAGAGTCCCCTCAGGCTGGATGCCACGGCGGGGTAACCGAAGTTGAAACGCGAAATCGCCACTTCCTGTTCGCCGGGCAGCGTGATGAAACCCGACACGCCGCTGGTGAAGCGCATGCTGACCTGGCCCATGTTCCGGTCTTCGGAGCCCGACATCGGGCCGCTGCCCAGAAAGCGGCCGCCCTTGTAGCGGATCAGCGGAGCGGCAAAGCGGTTATTGGTCAGCGCGCCCGAGGTCATGTAGAAGGTGGGCTGGCCGCTGGGCTCGTAGGCATACATCTGCATGACCAGCGTGCCGTTCTGTGCATCGATGGCCAGCCCGCGACCCGGCTTGCCGTTGAGTTCGGAAGTCACGACCCAGGTGCCATTGCTGGGCATGAATGCGTGCGCCAGGCCGCAGCCCAGCAAGATGGCTGCTGCCAATGCTTTCTTGAACATGGTCCCTCTCTGTCTGATTAAGAAAATGCATGGGCATTCTAGCCATCGTCTTTACAAAGAGAAACAGTGCGATGGTTTTGAGTGGCTTTTGCTGGAGTCCCTGAAATGGGTTCGTACGCCGGCAATGTGTTTTCCAGCGTGCGTATTCAAACTTCTTGAAAGCGCCCGAGTTCCATCCATTCACAGGCCTGCCCTGGCATTGCCCACGGGCCGAAAGGCGCGGGCACCCTGTCCATCCCGCCCGATCGCCCAGGCACACCAAGCCGATACCGCTCCCGCAAACACCACATACAGGCACACCAGCCATGGGCTGCCACCGGCCGTCTTGACCAGCGCCGTCGCAATGATGGGCGTGATGCCGGACGCGAAAATGCCCGAGAACTGGTAGACGAAGGAAATGCCTGTGTAGCGCACCTTGGCGTCGAACAGGTCGCAGAAGAGGGCCGCCTCGGGACCGTAGACCGCCGCGTAGAGAATGCCGAAGGGCACGACGATGGCGATCCATATCAGCAGCACATTGCCGCCGCTGTGGGCCATGAGCCAGAAGGCCGGGAAGGCCGAGACCGCGGTGATCAGCGATCCCCACAGATACACGCGGCTGCGGCCCAGGCGATCGGACAGGCGGCCGAACAGTGGAATCGTGAAGCACATCACCACGGCGGCGACCATCACGCCGATCAATGCATCGGTGCGGCTGATCTGCAGGGTGGAGGTCAGGTAGCTGATCGAGAACACGCCGAAGACGTTGAAGAAAACGCCGTCGATATAGCGTGCGCCCATGCCCTTGAGCACATTGCCCGGATAGCGGCGCATCATGTCCATGAAGGGAATCGCGGTCTCGGCATTGCGTGCCTTGACGGCTGCGAATTCGGGCGTCTCCTTCACATGCAGGCGGATGTACATGCCCACGGCCACCATCAGGCCCGAGATCAGGAAGGCGATGCGCCAGCCCCAGGCCATGAATTGCTCTTCCGTACACAGCCAGGACAGCAGGGCCACCACGCCCGAGGCCATGAACAGGCCGATGGCCAGGCCCACCTGGGGCAGGGAGGCATAGAAGCCCCGCTTTTCCTTGGGCGCGTATTCGTAGGCCATGAGCACGGCACCGCCCCATTCGCCGCCCAGGCCTATGCCCTGGGCCACGCGCAACAGCAGCAGCAGGATGGGGGCGGCCACGCCGATCTGCGCATGCGTGGGCAGCAGGCCGATCAGGAAGGTGGACACGCCCATGATCATCAGCGTGACCACCAGGATGCTCTTGCGCCCCACGCGGTCGCCGAAGTGCCCGAAGATCACCCCGCCCAGCGGCCGTGTGACAAAGCCCACGGCAAAGGTGGTGTAGGCCAGCAGGGTGGAGATCAGCGGATCGTCGCTGGGAAAGTACAGCTTGCTGAACACGATGCCGGCGACCACGCCGTACAGGAAGAAGTCATACCACTCGATGGTTGCGCCGATGAGCGCGGAGGTCACCACCTTGCGGATGACCCTGGGATCGGTTGCCGTCGTCATGCTGTCTCCTGGTTGTCTGTCGCATTGCCGGGATGCAGGAACGGGCAGTCATGCGACCTTGAGCTGCCCTGTCTCTCCGTGCCTGTCTTCGCGAACCATGTCGGCGGCCTTCTCGGCCATCATCACCACGGGCGCATTGGTGTTGCCCGAGACCAGGGTGGGCATGACCGAGCAATCGACCACGCGCAGCCCGGCCATGCCGTGCACGCGCAGCCGCGCATCGACCACGGCCAGGGCATCGCTGCCCATGCGGCAGGTGCCGCTGGGGTGGAAGATGGTGGCGCCGTGGTTGCGGCAGAACTCCAGCACCTCCGCATCGCTGTGCGCATCGGGGCCGGGCTTGACCTCGCGCTTCACGAAGGGGCGCATGGCCGGCGTGTCGGCAATGGCGCGTGCCGCGCGCACGGCCGCCACGTTGGTGCGGCGGTCCAGGTCGGTGGCCAGGTAGTTGGGCTGGATGGAAGGCGGCTCGAAGGCATCGCGCGAACGGATGCGCAACTGCCCGCGTGACTCGGGCCGCAGCTGGCAGACCGACATGGTGAAGCCCGAGTACGGATGGACCTGCCCGCCTGCCATGTCGGCCGACAGCGTGGAGACGTGGAACTGGATGTCGGGCGTGTCCGCCACGGGCCGGCCCTGCGCGTCCCTGAGCGCACGCATGAAGCAGCCGCCCTGGTTGATGCCCACGGCCAGCGCGCCCGAGCGGAACAGCAGCCATTCCAGCCCCAGCCTGGTCCTGCCCACCCAGGAATTGAGCTGGTCATTGGTGGTGATGGGCTGGCTGCATTCGTAGCCCAGGCGGATCTGAAGATGGTCCTGCAGGTTCTCGCCCACGCCCGGCAGATCGTGCACCACGGGAATCCCCAGGGACTGCGACAGCGCGGCCGGGCCTATGCCCGACAGTTGCAGCAGCTGCGGCGACTGGATGGCGCCTGCCGACAGAATCACCTCGGCCCGCGCCTGGGCCTGGCGCTCCTGCCCGCCTTGCCGGTAGCGGATGCCGGTGGCGCGCCGGCCGCGCAGCACCAGCTGCGTGGCCATGGCGTCGGTCTCTATGCGCAGATTGGGGCGGCGCCGGGCCTCGCCCAGATAGGCCTTGGCCGTGCTGCAGCGCAGGCCCTTGTGGGTGGTGAGCTGGTAGTAGCCTGCGCCCTCCTGGTCGCGGCCGTTGAAGTCCTCGGTGCGGGGCACGCCGACCTGGCCTGCACCGGCAATGAAGGCCTCGATCAGCGGATGCTGTGCGCCGATGTCCGAGACCTTGAGCGGCCCGTCCGCGCCATGGCCCGGGAAGGCGCCGCGCGCATTGCCTTCGGACTTCACAAAGTAGGGCAGCACCTCCTCATACGACCAGCCTGCATTGCCCAGCGCCGCCCAGTGGTCGTAGTCCTCGCGCTGGCCGCGCACGTAGATCAGGCCGTTGATCGAACTGCTGCCGCCCAGCGTGCGGCCGCGCGGCCAGTAGATGCGCCGGCCGTTCATGTTGGGGTCCGGGTCGGTCTCGAACTTCCAGTTGTAGACGGGGCTCCACATGGTCTTGCCGTAGCCGATGGGCAGGTGGATCCAGGGCGAGCGGTCCGGCGGGCCGGCCTCCAGCAGCAGCACGCGCGTGGCCGGGTCCTCGGACAGGCGCGCGGCCAGCACGCAGCCGGCAGAGCCTGCTCCCACGATCACGTAGTCATAGCTGTCGATGGGGTCCGGCATGCAGTGGCTCCTTTTAAGTTTCTTTTGAAGGAACTATTTGTTCCTTTGGGTGAAACTTATTCGTTGCCGCCGTGGACCGCAACCCCGCGCAAACCCTTGCCGCCTCCTGGCGATCAGGCATGATCGAAAGCGTTTCCGGCCTTTCACACGACACGACACCGCCCCATGCCGCCATCCCTTGCCAGCGCTGCCCCGGACCCCACCCCTGCACGGCAGGACGAAGCGAACTCGGTCTCCGATCGCTCCCTGGCCGTGCTCGATTTCGTGACCCAGGCCGAGGCCCCGCCGGGCCTCATGGACATCGCAGCCGCGCTCAACCTGCCCAAGGCCACGGCCTCGCGCCTGTGCTCCCACCTGGAGGCGCGGCAATGGCTGCTGCGCCACGAGGGTGACCGCAGCTTCTCCCCGGGCCCCAAGCTGCTGAGCCTGGCCGTGCGCGCCCTGCAAGCCGACCCGCGGCAGGCCCTGCGCCATGAGCTGCTGTCCCAGCTGGTGGCCCGTCTGGGCGAGACCTGCAACCTCACCGTGCTGGACGGCACGCGCGTGCGCTACCTGGACCGTGTCGAGACCCACTGGCCGCTGCGCATCCAGCTGGAGGCCGGATCGATGGTGCCCATCCACGCCACGGCCAGCGGCAAGCTGTTCCTGGCCCATATGCCTGCGGCCCGGCGCGCCGCCATCCTGGACAGCGTGGAACTCACCGCCTGCACGGCCAACACGCTGACCACGCCCGAGGCGCTGGCACAGGAGTGCGCGCGCATCGTGCGCGAAGGCCACTCCTGCGACCGCGAGGAATTCATGCGCGGCATGATCGCCGTGGCCGTGCCCGTGCGCGATGCCAAGGGCCAGTGCCGCGCCACGCTGGCCGTGCATGCGCCGGAGGCGCGCATGCCGCTGGCGCAGGCGCTGGAGGGCCTGCCGCACCTGAAGGAAACGGCCCAGCGCATGGCCGGCCTGCTCTTCTGAGGCGCTGGGCGCCCCAGAAAAAAGGCCCCCACGCTACCCTTGCTGCGCAAGGTCCGTTGCCCCCAGGGGGCCGCTTCTTGCCTTGGGGCGGCCCGGCGGCAAAAAAAAAGGGCCTCACTCGGAGGCCCTTGTCGTCACTGGAAGCCCAGCGTATGCGGCAACCAGGTGGACAGCGCGGGGATGAAGGTCAGCAGGCACAGCACCACGAAGTGGGCCAGCAGGAACAGCGGCATCTCACGCGTGAGATCGGTGATGGACACGCGCGTGGCCACCGAGGTCACGAACAGCAGCCCGCCCACGGGCGGCGTGATCATGCCCAGCGTCAGGTTCACGATCACCACCATGGCGAAGTGCGTGGGATCGATACCCAGGCTGAACGCAATGGGCGCCAGGATGGGCACCAGGATCATCACGCCGGGCAGCGGCTCCATGAAGATGCCGAACACCAGCAGCAGGATGTTCACCGCGATCAGGAACAGGGTGGGCGACAGCTGCCAGCTCACGATCAGCTCGGACAGGTACTGCGGAATGCCCTCCACCGTCAGCACCCAGGCAAAGGCGGCCGAAGTCGCCATCACCAGCAGCACCGAGGCCGTCAGCATGGCCGAGCGCGCCGCAATGCCCGGCAGCGCCGACCACTGCAGCGTGCGGTACACCCACTTGCCGCAGACCAGGGCGTAGAACACGGCCACCACCGACGCCTCGGTGGGCGTGAAGATGCCGAAGCGGATGCCCACCACGATGAGCACGATCAGCATCAGCGCGGGAATCGCCTTGAAGCTGTTGATCCACATCGTGCGGCCGTCGGGGCGCGGCTCGGTGGAGCGGTAGTCGCGCTTCCTGCACACCCACCAGTTCACGGCGGCCATGGCCAGCGCGATCAGGATGCCGGGGATGAAGCCGGCCATGAACAGCCCGCCCACCGACACGTTCTCATCCTGCAGCGCGTAGATGATCATGCTCACCGACGGCGGAATGATGGGCCCCACGATGGCCGTGCTGGCCGTCAGCGCCGCCGCGTAGGAGCGCGCGTAGCCGGCCTTGTCCATCATCTTGACCATCATCGAGCCGGGGCCGGCCGCATCGGCCAGGGCCGAGCCCGAAATGCCCGAGAACAGCGTCAGCGACAGCACATTGGCATAGCCCAGGCCGCCGCGCAGATGGCCCACGAACTGCGCTGCAAAGCGCAGCAGCACATGCGTGAGCGCCCCGCCCGACATCAGCTCGGCCGCCAGGATGAAGAAGGGCACGGCCATCAGCGGAAAGCTGTCTATGCCCGTGAACATCTCCTTGAACACGATGAGCTGCGGATAGCGGCCCCCCACGAAGACGGCCAGTGCGGCGGAGATCGCCAGCGCGAAGGCCACCGGAAAGCCCAGCGTGAGCAGGACGATGATGGCGATGAAAAGCGTGATACCCATGATGTGCGTTCGAATCAGTTATTCATGGCAGAGCGATGGAACTGACACGCTCCAAGGCAGGAGACACCAAGCAAGGGCCTGGGCCGGCCGCGCCGCCCCGCAGCGAGGGTGTCGTCCCCTGGGGGAAGGCGCGCAGCGACTCAGGGGGGTCATATGGATGCGGCCGCGTCGGCATCCATCTCGTCCGACTCCGCGAACGAGCCGTCTGCGATATAGCCGCGCGCAATGAACAGCAGATGCACCAGCATCAGCACGAAGCCCACGGGCATGGCCGCGTAGACGAAGGAGATGGGAATGTCCGTGGCCGCCGTGGTCTGGAAGCGCGTGGCCCAGACGTACTGCGACGAGGCCACCGCCATCACCGCGCAGAACAGGCCCACGCCCAGCACCACGAGGCGGCGCAGCCACTGCGCCTTGCGCGTGCCCACCGAGCGGTGCAGGTTGTCGATGGCCACATGGCCACCGAAGCGCAGCACCAGGCCCGCGCCCAGGAAGGTGACCCAGATCATCATGTGCCGGGCCACTTCCTCGGCCCAGACAATGGAGTCGCCCGTGGTGTAGCGCAGCACCACATTGGCAAACACGATGCAGGCCATGGCCAGCAGCAGCACGATCAGCAGCCAGCGGTTGCAGGCCACAAGGGCGCGTTCGATTCGGTTGAGCATAGGAGTGGGCGAGGGCAGGAGGGGAGTGGCGCAAGGGCCGGGCTGCCGCCGGAGGTCAGATCATCGACGTGGGCGCCGTGCGGGGCCATGGGGCTTGCCCGCAGCGGCGGCCCGGTGCCACGGGCAGGCCGCCCATGGCAGGAAGGTTTACTTGGCGTTGGCGATGGTGTCCAGCGTCTTCTGGCCGAACTTCTTCGCGTATTCCTTGTAGGCCGGCTCCAGCGCGGTCCGGAAGGCGGCCTGGTCCACCTTCTCCACCACCTGCATGCCGTGGCTCTTGGCCTCTTCCACGCCCTTCTTCTCCACCGTGTCCACGAACACGCGCGAAGCGATGGCACCTGACTTGGCGCCCTGCGTGAAGGCCGCCTTCTGGCTGTCGTTCAGCGTGCCCCAGAACGAGGGCGACACCAGCAGGGCCATGGGCGCGTACACATGGGCGGTCAGCGTCAGGTGCTTTTGCACCTGCCACAGCTTGGCCGAGGCCAGCACCGAGATCGGGTTCTCCTGGCCGTCGATCGTGCCCTGCTGCAGCGCACCGATCACCTCGGGCCAGGACATGGGCGTGGGCGATGCGCCCAGCGTGCGGAAGGCCGTGATGTGCACGGGGTTCTCGGTCACGCGGATCTTCAGGCCCTTGAGATCGGCCACGCCGTTGACGGCGTGCTTGTTGTTGGACAGGTGGCGAAAGCCCTGCTCGCCCCAGGCCAGCGCAACCAGGCCGCGCTTGCTGAACTTGGCCAGCAGCTCCTGGCCGAAGGCGCCGTCCAGCACGGCGCGCGCATGCTGCGTGTCGCGGAACAGGAAGGGAATGTCCACCACGCCCACATCGGGCACGAAGTTGCTGATGGCGCCCGTGGAGACGATGGCCGCCTCCACCGTGCCCAGCTGCAGGCCCTCGATCAGCTCGCGCTCGCCGCCCAGGGCGGACGCGGGGAACTGCTTGAACTTGTAGGCGCCGTTCGTGCCCTTTTCCACCGCATCGGCCCAGGCCTGGGCGGCCGCGCCGTAGTGCGAATTCACGGCCAGTGCGTAGCCCACCTTGACCTCCTTGGTCTGGGCCAGTACGGCGCCAGCCGAGGCAGCCGCCATGGCGGCCACGCAGGTCGAAAGAAGGGTGCGGCGGATCATTTGCATAGCGGCAGTCTCACTTGTTGTGTGTTGAAAAATGGCCCCCACGCTCTCCTTGCAGTGCAAGGTCTGCGGTCCCCCGCAGGGGGCCGCTTTTCATCCTGGGGCGGCCCGGCGATGAAAAAAGAGCCCATGGATTGTAGTGACCACTCCCCTTGTGGCGACCACGTACAAAGCGCTCGTCATGTGCGTTGAGGTACATCTGATTTGGCGATGTCATAGGTGCTGAAATGACAAACGCCCGATGCGCGCAAGCGTCATCGGGCGTCGGGTTCAGGCGGAGCGGGTCAGCTCATTGCCACTCAGCGTGCCCCGATCCGCTCGAACTCGCTCTCCACCGCCGCATGCGCCTTCAGGATGCTTTGCGAAGGCGCAGGGCCCATGCGGCTGACGACCACCGTGGCCAGCCAGGCCAGGATGAAGCCGGGGATGATCTCGTACAGGCCCAGCCAGCCGAACTGCTTCCACACCAGCACCGTCACGGCGCCGGTGATGATGCCGGCCAGCGCGCCGCCGCGCGTCATGCGGCTCCAGAACAGCGACAGGATGATCACCGGGCCGAAGGCGGCGCCGAAGCCGGCCCAGGCGTAGCTGACCATGCCCAGCACCTTGGAGTCGGGGTTGCTGGCGATGGCGATGGCGATCAAGGCCACCAGCAGCACCATGGCACGGCCGATCCAGACCAGTTCGATCTGGCTGGCGTTCTTGCGCAGGAAGGTGCGGTAGATGTCTTCGGTCAGCGCGCTGGAGCACACCAGCAGCTGGCACGACAGCGTGCTCATCACGGCCGCCAGGATGGCCGCCAGCAGCGCGCCCGAGATCCAGGGGTTGAACAGCTGCTTGGTGATTTCCATGAACACCGTCTCGGCATTGGCGTTCACGGCGGCAGCGCCAGCGGGGTTGGCCGCGAAGTAGGGGATGCCGATGAAGCCCACGGCCACGGCGCCGGCCAGGCACAGGATCATCCAGGTCATGCTGATGCGGCGGGCCGAGGGAATGGTCTGCACCGACGATGCCGCCATGAAGCGCACCAGGATGTGCGGCTGGCCGAAGTAGCCCAGGCCCCAGGCCAGCAGCGAGACCACGCCCACGAAGCTGGCGCCACGGAACAGGTCGAACTTCTCTGCCGCCACGATGGCGTGCAGGTCCTGGCCCGGCTGCAGATGGCCCTGCACGGCCAGCCAGGCGATCACGGGCGCCAGGATCAGGGCCGTGATCATCAACGATGCCTGGATGGTGTCCGTCCAGCTCACAGCGAGGAAGCCGCCGATGAACACATAGGCGATGGTGCACAGCGCGCCCACCCACAGGGCCGTGCTGTAGGGCATGCCGAACATGTTCTCGAACAGGCGCGCGCCCGCCACCACGCCCGAGGCGCAGTACAGCGTGAAGAACACCAGGATCACCACGGCCGTCACGATGCGCAGCACGCTGGAGTGGTCCTCGAAACGGTTGGCCAGGTAGTCGGGCAGCGTCAGCGCATTGCCGGCACGCTCGGTGTACAGGCGCAGCCGCGCCGCCACCAGGCGCCAGTTCAGGTAGGCGCCCAGGATCAGGCCGATGGCGATCCAGGCTTCCGACAGGCCGGACAGGTAGATGGCGCCGGGCAGGCCCATCAGCAGCCAGCCGCTCATGTCCGAGGCACCGGCCGACAGCGCCGTCACGAAGCTGCCCAGGCTGCGGCCGCCCAGGATGTAGTCGGAAAGATTCTTGGTGCTGAAGTAGCCGATGGCGCCGATGCCGAGCATGGCGACCAGGTAGATGGCGAACATGATCGCCGTCGGGTCGTTCCAGTTGAATTGCATTGAAGTGTCCTGCGTTGGTCGTGTTTTTTCGGGTGGTGCGGGGCGCTTGCCAGGGGCCGGTTGTGCCGGCCCCGGCGGTTCAAGCCATGGTCATCAGTTGAGCGTTTCCGCCTGCGGCAGCGGTATTGGTGCTGATGGATTGCTCGTGGAACAGCGCGGCCAGGTCATAGCCGCGGCCGGCATGCAGCTCGTCGCTGTTGCGGCTTTCCACGCGCACCAGGGCACCGTCGCGCGCGGCGACCTGGGCGCAGACCTGCAGCAGGGCGTCGCCATCGCCCTCGAACAGCAAGGCCGCCATGGGCGCTGCCGAATCGCCCAGAGAGTCGGCGCTGGCGCTGTGCAGCCATGGCACACCGGCATCGCCCGCAGCGGCGCGCAGCGCCTGCCAGGTGGCGGCGCAGCCTCTGTCGGCGCCTGTTCCGTTGTCGGGCAGCACCGCATGGCAGGCATTGCCGCTGGCCAGGGCCGCTGCCACCTGGGCCACCAGGCCCAGCGGCGTGCGCGGCAGTGCCCAGACGGGTCCGCGCGGCAGCAGGCGGTAGCGGTTGGATTCGCCCGTGGGGCCGGGCAGCGGCATGGCCGCGTCCAGGCGCGATGCGGAGGCTGCCGCATCGCAGGCGGCCAGGGCCTGCACCTGCTCGTCGGCGGACATGGCATCCGGCGGCGCCTTGGACAGTGTCTCGCGCAGCAGGCCCAGCAGCTGCAGCGGCGCCTGGACGGGCGACTCCGCCCGTGCGAAGACCGACAGCGCCGCGCTGGCAGGCCCCTGCACCAAGCGGTGCAGATACAGCGGGCCGCCGGCCTTGGGGCCCGTGCCCGACAGGCCCATGCCGCCAAAGGGCTGCACGCCCACCATGGCGCCGATCACATTGCGGTTCACATAGATGTTGCCCGCATGCACGCGCTGGGTGAGGTGGGCAATGGTCTCGTCGATGCGGCTGTGCACGCCGAAGGTCAGGCCGTAGCCGGTGGCGTTGATGCCATCGACCAGCGCGTCCAGCTGCTCACGCCTGAAGCGGATCACGTGCAGCACGGGGCCGAAGACCTCGCGCTGCAGGCGCTCCGTGCTGTCGATCTCGATGAGGGCAGGTGCCACATAGTGGCCGTTGAGCACGCCGTCCTTGCGCTCCACGCGGGTGACCTTCTGGCCCGCTGCGGCCATCTGCTCTATGTGCTCCTCGATCTGGCGGCGTGCCGCGTCGTCGATCACGGGGCCCACATCGGTGCTCAGGCGGTCGGGGTTGCCCAGCGTCCACTCCTGCAGCGCATCGCGCAGCATGGTCAGCGTGCGGTCGGCCACCTCTTCCTGCAGGCACAGCAGACGCAGGGCAGAGCAGCGCTGGCCGGCCGAGTCGAAGGCCGAGGCCAGCACATCGGCCACCACCTGCTCGGCCAGGGCCGAGGAGTCCACCACCATGGCGTTCTGGCCGCCGGTCTCGGCAACCAGCGCAATGGGGCGGCCTGCGGGCGACAGGCGGCGCGACAGCTGGCGCGCAATCAGGCGTGACACCTCGGTGGAGCCCGTGAACATCACGCCGGCCACCAGCGGATGCGCCACCAGGGCGGCGCCCACGGTCTCGCCCGCACCGGGCACCAGCTGCAGTGCATCGCGCGGCACGCCGGCCTCGTGCAGCAGGGCCACCATGGCGGCGGCCGTCAGCGGGGTCTGCTCGGCGGGCTTGGCCAGCACGGTATTGCCGGCAGCCAGGGCTGCGGCCACCTGTCCGCAGAAGATGGCCAGCGGAAAATTCCAGGGGCTGATGGCCAGCACCACGCCCAGCGGGCGCTGCGTGGCGTTGTCGAAATGCGCAGCCACCTGGGCGCCGTAGTAGCGCAGGAAGTCCACCGCCTCGCGGATCTCGGCCACCGCGTTGGGCAGGGTCTTGCCGGCCTCTCGCATGATCAGGCCCATCAGCGGCTGGCTGCGCTGCTCCAGCAGGTCTGCGGCGCGGGCCAGCGCATCGGCGCGGGCGGCGGCAGGCGTGCCGGCCCAGATCGGCGCGGCCTGGGCGGCGCGGGTGGCGCAGGCCTCGGCCTCCGCAGCGGTGGCCTCGCGCACCCAGCCCACGATGTCGGACAGCTCGGCCGGATTGCGCATGGCCTGCCAGCCTTCGGCACGCGCCGGGTCGGCAGGCAGGTCGGCCTCTGCGGGCGCGGCCAGATAAGTCTGGCGCGTGCTGTGCAGCAGTGCGGCGGCCAATGAGGCCAGCTGCTGCTCGTGCGCCAGATTCAGCCCCTGGGAATTGGCGCGGGCCTGCGCGTCTTCCTCGCCCTGCCGTGCAAACAGGTCGGCCGGCAGTGCAATGCGCGGGTGCGGCGCACCCAGCCGGCCTTCAACACGGGCGATCTTCATCACCTCGTCCACCGGGTCGGCCACCAGCTCGGAGACCGGCACGGAGGCGTCGCCGATGCGGTTCACGAACGAGGTGTTGGCACCGTTTTCCAGCAGGCGGCGCACCAGATAGGCCAGCAGCGTCTCATGGCTGCCCACGGGCGCATAGATGCGGCAGGGGCGGGCCAGCTTGCCTTCGGAGGCCGGGCCCGTCACCTGTGCGTACAGCGGCTCGCCCATGCCGTGCAGGCACTGGAACTCGTACTGGCCGCTGTAGTAGCTGCCGCCCACAGCCTGGGCCATGTGGTAGATGCTGGCCAGCGTCTGCGCGTTGTGCGTGGCGAACTGGGGGTAGACGGCGTCGGGTGCGTCCAGCAGCTTGCGCGCGCAGGCCAGGTAGCTCACGTCCGTATAGACCTTGCGCGTATAGACGGGGTAACCGGCCTGGCCGCCTTCCTGGGCGCGCTTGATCTCGCTGTCCCAATAGGCGCCCTTGACCAGCCGCACCATCAGGCGGCGGCGGCTGCGGCGGGCCAGGTCCACCAGGTGGTCCAGCACCTGCGGGCAGCGCTTTTGATAGGCCTGCACCACGAAGCCTATGCCGTTCCAGCCCTTGAGCGAGGGCGCCGCGCACAGCGACTCCAGCAGGTCCAGCGACAGCTCCAGCCGGTCGGCCTCTTCGGCGTCGATGTTCATGCCGATGTCGTACTGCTTGGCCATCTCGGCCAGCCGCAGCACGCGCGGCAGCAGCTCGGCCATCACACGCTCGTACTGCGCTCGGCTGTAGCGCGGGTGCAGGGCCGACAGCTTGATGGAGATGCCCGGCCCCTCGAAGATGCCGCGCCCGTTGGACGCCGCGCCGATCGCGTGGATGGCCTGCTCGTAGGCCTGCAGGTAGCGCTGCGCATCCGCCGCGGTGGCGGCCGCCTCGCCCAGCATGTCGTAGCTGTAGCGAAAGCCCTGCTTTTCATAGGCGCGGCTGTTGGYCAGCGCCTCGGCAATGTCCTGGCCCGTCACGAACTGCTCGCCCATCAGCTTCATGGCGCGGTGCACGCCCTGGCGGATCAGGGGCTCGCCGCCCTTGCCGATCACGCGCGTCAGCGCCGAAGACAGGTTCTTCTCGCTGCTGGTGGATGTGAGCTTGCCCGTCAGCACCAGGCCCCAGGCCGCCGCGTTCACGAACAGCGAGGGCGAGCGGCCCACATGGGCACGCCAGTCGCCCTTGCTGATCTTGTCGCGGATCAGCGCATCGCGCGTGGCACGGTCGGGAATGCGCAGCAGCGCCTCGGCCAGGCACATCAGCGCCACGCCTTCCTGGCTGGACAGGGAAAACTCCTGCACCAGCGCCGCCACGCCGCTGCCGGCCGGCGCATCGCGCAGGCCCTGTACCAGCCGGGTCGCCAGCTCGCGCACCCTGTCGGCCTGCTGGGCATCCTGGGCGCGTGCCAGCGGCAGCAGCACGGGCAGGCACTCGGGCTCGGGCCGGTGCCAGGCGGCCGTGATCGCGGCGCGCAGCGGCGTCTGCGGCAGGATGGATTGGGCGAATTCCAGAAAGGGTTGCACCTCTTGGCTGGCGTTGGGTTGCGCCTCTTCGATCGCGACATCGCCAGGGCTGTCGCCTGCGCCTGCAAGCCGGATGGTGGTTGCGCCGCGCTCCAGCGCATCGACGTACTGGACGACGGCCTGTTTGATCAGCCAGTGCGGTGTGCGACCCATCTGCTGGGYTGCGACGCGGATGCGCTCGCGCAAGGCGTCGTCGACTTTGATGCCTACGGTGGTGGACATAATGGATTGGAAAGGGAAAGTGGTTTTTCGATGACTGGGGTGCAACCGGATTCGGCGTGATTTCACATGGGTTGCACCTTTTTTGATAGGGGGTAAACCCTTTGTGTTTGCCCAGGTAGGCTGGGTCCCATGGAACCCGTCCAGGCGGGCCGCTCTCACGGCCTCTCGGGTCTTCCCCCGGATGGCTCCAGCGCCTGCGCTTACTGATAGTGGATGGTGAACTCTGCGGAAGCATTGGCGCTGCCGGGTACAACCCGTTCTTCCGTTTGAACGTAGCGCCCCTGCAGCGGAATCGAGAACGCCGTCTGCCCTTGCGGAACGTCGCCAGCCAACCATCGGCTGGTGTCGTCCGCCTCTGAGCCGAACCGCACCGGCTTGCCGTTGCTGAGGATTTGCGCGGCAATGCCGCGTGCCGTGGAGGTCCTGTTCAGCGTGAGGTTGGAGGACGTGTTGTTGCGGTCGGTCACATCGGTCAGCGTCACGTACACCTGCGTTGCGGTCCCTGTATCGCCGCCCGAGCAGTCCAGCTGAATGTTCTGTTCCTCGCTGCTGGCGCTGGTGGCTCCCACGCCACCGGACGACCTCATGAGCACGGCGCCCATGTCGAACCTTATTTCTTTCATCCTGACCTTGCAGGTAGGAACGTGGGGACGAATGACGACCGGGGCCGCGAAACGAAAATCGACCAGCAATTGTCCGGCCGCATCATTGGCGCGGGATTGAGCGAATGAGCCAGATAATATGCCCCCACTGGAGATGGGGCCCGTTTTGATTAATTCGATATCATAATAAAAGCTAGCTTCATTCCAATTGCCGCTTGTCTTTGGAGCTGTTGAGTAGACCAAAAAAGGGAACGGAATTGTGAAGGCGCTTAATTTTAACTTGATGTTCTTGATGGTTCCAGGGGCTGCATAGAGACCATTTTCATGAGGGCCGATGCCTGTGAGGTAGTCTTCTATTCCAGGAACACATTCAAACTGTGGTTTCTTGGATTCTGGGATTTTATTGGTAAGTTTCAACGGACCGCTGTATTTGTAGATGGTGCTTCCAATGTTGTAGTCACCAGGCGCGAATTCGGGAACTGTCATGCCGGAGAGCTCGGCCGTAAAGTACGGCAAGCCGTCGCTGGTGTTCAATTTGCACAAGGCCCATGTTGAAGGGGTAGTCAAGGCCCAAGTCAATGGAATAAATGAACTTTTGAGGATGCGAAGTGCATTTTTCACGGAGTTTCCTTTCGAGCATCAGGTAAGGGCTGCCCAATGCACCCATGAACGTTGGTTCCCCAAAAGCTCAGAAGTACCAGACCGTGCTACTGATAGCTCATCGTGAATGTGGCAGCGCCATTGGCCTTGCCCGGCGTCACCTGGGCGGCGGTCTTCAGATAGCGAGCCTTCAAGGGAATATCCAGTTTGCCTTGCCCAAATACGGCGCTGCCTGCAAACCACTGGTTGGTATTGCCCGCGGCTGCGGAGTTCTGGCCGAATTTCAATGGAGTATCGAGCCTGGTGATCTGGATGGCTACGCCTGTTGCGTTGCATGCCTGGGACGCCGTTGCGCTGTTGCCCCCAGCGCGATTCAGCGAAATATTGAAGGCTTGTTCGTTGGCTGTGGTGCCCACGGGCGTGGAAGACGGAAAGAACACATTCCCCAAAGGAAGATTTATGGTGGAGGCGGATACGCGGCAGGCGGGCACCTGAGGGATGATTTGTACTGGTGTGATTGTTTGAAAATCGATCAAGAGTTGGCCAGAATTGCTGCCGGCACGGTATTGCAATATTGAACCGCTCAATTTTTCAATCTGCTGCGTGCCGCTGGCGCGTAAATGGGCGCTATCGAAAAGCTTGTCGGTTGCCGCACCATGTGGTGTTTCCTGGGCGAGCGCGAACCCTCTTTTGGGAAGAGGGCTCACCTCAGGTTCAGGTCTTGTCCGCCGCCTTCAAGGCGCTGATCTTCAGGCTGGGCTGCAGGATGGCCAGCGGACGGTCAGCCCGCAAGGTTTGCTGCGGCGGCTTGTGCTTGCCGGTGCCTGCGTCGTGCCCTGCCGCTACGGGAGTTCTGCCCGCGTTGCCGATGACTGGTGCAGTGGTGGGCAAGGCGCTGATCTTGACGCTCATGCGCAGGCCGTCCAGGTCGCGCTCCAGCTTCAGTGCCTGCTGGCTGCCGCTCGGCTGTGTGGCACGAGCGGGCAGCACTGCCGCCGCAGTGACTGCCGGGGCGCTGGCGACTGCCGTGGCCGGTGCCGTTGCTGCCATGCGTTCCTGGGTGATGCCGGCCAGAGCCACAGCCGACGCAGCGTTGGAGGCCGGGGCGCCTGCCACGGCTGTCTTGGCATTGGTGGTTGCGGTTGAGGTTGCCGCGGTCTTGCCCGGCTTGGCAGATGCCACGTCGGTGGCCGCAGGCAGCAGCTTGTTGCTGGCCACGCAGGGCAGTTCCAGGCTTTGCGGCGGCTGGTGGGTGGTGCTGCGCTTTCTTTCAGGCAGGGTATAGGAGAGGTTGCAGCCCACCATGCCGGTGTCGGTCTTCCACTGCACCTGCAGCTCGCCCTGGTCTGATAGCCCGCGCGCCAGCAGCTTGCCGGCCTGGCCGATCACGCCCAACTCCTTGCCGTCCATGTCCAGCACGCTGGCGCCAAAGGGCACAGGCATGTTGCCGGCCTGCCGCGCGCGGATCACGGCCGAGCGGCCGTAGGCCGTCTTGAAGACCAGCAGCGGCACGGCACCGGCCAGCGGCGCGACGTGCTGGCTGGTTTCCTTGAGCTCAACGTCGGTGGAAAGGCCCTTGGGATCAATGGAGACCTCGTTCATCGAGAACGGTGTGAGGTAGGGCACGACGGCATAGCCTCGGCTGTCCACCTTCACTCCGGGCGCGTTGTTGATGCGCGCGCCTTCCGCGTTCTTGGCCTCCACGATGGCAAAGGTGTCAGACACCGATTGCGACAGCGTCACGCCGCCCGGGTGGGCCACGATGGCGCCACGCGCGCCTACCGAGAGCTGCTGGTAGCCGCTGCTGGCGCTGACGCTGCCGCTGAGTTCGGTCTGCGATGCGCGGTAGGTGGCATTGGCGCTGGCACTGGTGCTGCTGCCATTCATTCCACCGGTGTTGTGGTTGGCGCTGAGGCCGTAGGAGATGGCGTTGTCGTCGCCCAGCAGACCGGACAGGTTGGCCTGGGCCTGCACGCGGCCGCGCGAGTCGCGGTTGGTATTGGTGGAGAGCATCATGCCGCGCTCCATGCTGAGCGGAATCGACAGGCCCACGTGCAGGAACGTGTTGGACTGTCCCCAGGCATCACGCTGGCGCGCCGCAGAGAGGTTGTAGGAGATGTTGCGGAACGAGTTGCTGTAGCCAATGGCGTAGTCGACGTTGGAGCCCTGTCGGTTCCAGTACTTGGCAGTGGACGCCGTGAGGCTGAGGTTGCCTCCCCCAGGCCCGAACTGCTGGCCCATGACCAGGGAGGCACGGTTGCGCGGCCGGTACAGGTCCGTGGAGGGCCGTAGCAGATTGGCCTGATCCCGTGCGCGCATGGCGTCGTTGAGGCCGAAGAATCCGTTGGTGGAGTAGCGATAGGCGGCAATGGCCACGTGGGTGCCGGTCTGGGCAAAGGATTTTGCGTAGCTGGCCCGCAGGCTCTGCCCGGAAAAGGAACCGTCGTGGGGGATGCTGGTGGAGGCGTGCGTGATGTCTGCACCGAAGGCGCCCCAGGGCGTGGTGAGCGCTGCGCCAATCATGGGCGAGATATGGCCCTTGGCCAGGGACACGCCGCCGTAGCCTGTCAGCATATTGGTGAAGCCGTGCTGCCACGTGGCCTGGGAGAACATGGGCGAGGTGTTGGGCAGGTGGCGCACCACGCCCGCAGTGAGGCTGTATCGGTTCTGCCCTTCACGCAGCGACAGCGGCACGGCCGCGTAGGGAACGGAGAAGCTGCGCACGGCGCCATTGGCCTCGGTAATGCTGACTTGCAGGTCGCCACCGTAGCCCGTGGGATAGAGGTCGTTGATGACGAAGGCGCCGGGCGCCACCGTGGTTTCGTAGAGCTTGATGCCGTTCTGCGTGATGGTGACTCGGGCATTGGTGTTGGCCACGCCGCGCACCACGGGCGCGTAGCCGCGCTGGGAGTCGGGCAGCATGCGGTCATCACTGTTCAAGCGTATGCCGCGAAACGAGGTGGAGTCCATCAGGTCGCCACCCGTGTAGGTGTCGCCCAGTATGAGCTGGGAAGACCAGTCGGCAATGTCGCGCTGTGCGTAGGTGGAGATGTTCTGGTAGTTGCCCCGTCCAGTGTCCGCCCAGCTGAAGGAGCCGTTGTGCCGGAAATGCCAGCGGTCGATGTTGACGCCGCCGTTCAGGCCCAGGTAGCTCTGCGTGGTGTTTTCTGCGTTGCTGGAGCGCCCGTGGTAGGTGTTGAACTGGTAGCCGAGCAGGCCGACAGGCACGCCGGCGCTCCATTGGTCGGGACTGACATAGCCGCGCACCGAACGGCGTAGCGAGGCCTGGGGCACGCTCAGGTCCAGTCGCTGCTTGCCGAAGTCGAAACTGGTCAAGGCGCCCGCAACGATCTGGTCCAGACGGTTGCAGCCACCGTCGGCCGCCAGCTTCAAGGCGGCCTCGGGCGGCAGGCGTGAGAGGTCGATGCCCACCTTCTCCAGCAGGGCCTTGTCCAGGCAGGGCAGCGCGTCCTGTGAGCCGGACTGGGCCTTGAACTGCACTTCGCGGCGGCCAACCCAGTTGCCGTTGATGTAGATGTCGGGGCTGTAGTTGCCGGGCGCGACCACGTTGGCGCGCGAGTAGCGCGAGACGTCAATGGTCTGCTTGCCGGTGTTCAGAAAGCTGGGGTCGAAGTCGACGGCAGCCGGCGTGGGCTGCCACTGGCCGGTGGACGTGGAGGTCGTGACTTCCTTGACCTGCTGCCCCTGCTGGGCCTCGGACTGCCAGCACACCAGCACGGAGAGCAGCAGCGCATGGCCGGGCTTCAGTTGGAAATATCCGGCAGGGCCTTGGCCTGGCCCCGGCATTGTTCCTTTTCCTTGCCTTGTATGCCGGCTTTTGATTCCCTTTTCTGAATCTGGAAAGACTGGCCTGATCATTTGCTTATCTCCTAATGCTGTGCGCCCGATGCAAAGCGAACGGCCAAGGCCGATGTGCCAGTCCCGGTAAAGAGACCGATGCCGTTTCGCCGGGTATTAACGCTGGGTATCGGTGTGCTGACCGGGCTGAAAATGCAGTGGCATTAGATAATCAGGCCGGAAAGGACGGGGGATTCGCGTGGCTTTGCTCGCATTGCCCTGTTTATTGGGCGGAATTTCCGATTCTGGCTTCGTGGTTGAGACTGGCGCCCCAATCATTGATGCTGCTGAACATCACCGTGGCACCTGCCGCGCCAGCCATATTGGCACCCGCAGGTTCCTTGATTGGGAAGGTGGCCACCTGGCCGGGAAGAACGGGCCCGACGCCTGCCTCGAAGGATTTGCCGCCGAGTTGCACTTCAACGCCAGCCACATTGACCACAAAGGCGCTGGGATTGCGTGCTTTCAACACAGGCTGGTTTTTGGCGTCAACGTCTACCGACCATTGAAGCTGGGCAGGAGCTTCCTGGGCATTGCCGGGCAGGTTGCTGGGCCGGTACATGAGCTTGACACGAGTTCGAAAGGCGAACTGGAGATTGTTGGAGTCGCCTTCCATTTCCGCCTTGGGCGGGACGTCCAGCACGTTGAGCCAGAACAGGGATTCCTTGTCGGCAGGCAGTGCTTCGCCCGAATAGATGATGCGCAACGTCTGGCTCTTGCCCGCCTCGATGCGCATGATGGTGGGCGTGATGACGAAGGGAACGTCGATGTTCTCAGGCGATTCCTGGTTGTTGCCCTTGTCCAGCCAGGTCTGCACCAGGGCAGGTTTGCTGCCTTCGTTGGTGAGCTGGATGGTGGCTTCCTTCTCGCCACTGGGGAAGATGATGCGCGTGCCCGTCAATGTCACGCTGGCCTGTGCCGCCGCTCCAAGAAGAAGGGACAACAGGATGGCAGCAAGCCCATATGAACGTTTGATCGTCAGCATCGGAGAACTCTCTGGGTTTTGAGCGAAAGAATGGGGTCGGGCCCATGTCACGAAAGCAGAAGACACGGCATATCGACCACCGCAAGGCGGCCGATATGCCTGAAAGTCAGTGATTACTGATAGACCAGCGAGTAGGTCACCGAGGTGTCGGTACGGCCTGCGGTCACGGGGCCGGTGGCCACGTATTCGGAGGCGAAACGCATGATGGCCCGGCCATTGCCACCGACCTTGTTGTCGATGTCCACAAAGCGCGATTGGGCGGAACCGATCTTCAGGCGCTCGTTGTTGCTGGGATCCACGATGGCGATCTGGACACCGGAGGCCACGGCGGGCGCACCAGTACCGCTGGCCGCTGCGGGCTTGAGCATGCCGGTGACCAGGTCCACGTTGGGGCCGGCTTCGAAGAACACGGCGACCTTGGAGACGGGCGCTGTGGAGGTGGCGGTGGCCAGCTCACAGCCGCTGAGTTCCAGCGAGAACGCCTGGCGGCCGACCGTGGCGCCCACGGTGGCCAGCTGGTTGTTCGCCACGTTGGGCAGCTTCACGCCGTCCTTGGCTGCGCCGGCGACCGTGGTGTCCACCTTGCAGGTGGTGGTGACCACCTCGCCCGTGAAGTTGATGGTGCCGTCTGCTGCTTGAGCGGTGTTCATGGCCATCATGACCAGGCTGGCGACCGATGTCAGCAATGCGATCTTTTTCATGGGTATTCCCTCGAGTTGAAGAGATAAATGAAATTCCAGCAGCGATGAATGCGCTGATGGAATAAGAGATTGTGTGAATGGTTGAGTGGTTAATAAATCATCAGTGTTCCATGTTCACCTCATCAATCCAATGGTTGGTAACTGTCAGCATGGTCAATGATTTGCAGGGGTTGCGCTCATGCTGGAATAGGTGGTGGCGCTGACATGGAGAAATTGTTCGGATGAGGGAGCGTTGGCGAGGGATGGGCGAGGTTTGTTTCTCTGGCATGTTTGAAATTGAATTGCTCAAAGACACCAGTGCCCAATGGCGCGGACGGGGTTCAGGAGAGAATATGTCAAAGAAAAAGGCGAAAAAACCTGTTCTTTGGGTATGTGATGGATTCTAGGTGTGCGCCGCCGTTATATGAAATAGGGCGCATTCTGATTATTTGAGCCTGAATCTAGGAATAGTCCTAGATTTGCTCTGTCGAATGGGGGAAAGAGGGTGCGCAGCCCGCCTGCGCCGGGCGGTTGCCTGTGCTGAGGGTGATGGTGTCTGCGGAGGGGGCGCGGGTCCCGCAGATCAGGAGGGGTGGTCGAGGGCGAAGGCCTGCAAGGGCAGCACCGGCCCTCGGCCCTGTGGATCAGGGGCGCTGGGACAGCAAATACTGCGCCATTTCGGCAAAGCCGTCGCCGCGCTCGGCCTGCGTGACATGGCGAGGCAGGTGCTTGAGCTGGGGCACGAAGCGCGCGATGTTGGCCACGCCCAGGCTGTGGGGCATGTGCTCGAACATCAGCTGGTCGTTGGTGGAGTCGCCGATGTAGATCCAGCGGTCCAGCGTGGCGTCGAGGTCGATGTCGAACAGGGTGCGCAGGATCCATCGCGCGCCTTCGAGCTTGTTGTGCGCGCCAAACCAGCCGTTGATGTGGATGGAGCTGACGGTGGCGTTCATGCCCGCCGCCTTCATGATGGCCACGCACCGGTCAATGTCCTGCTGGGGCATCTGCGCGAATTCGCTGTGGTCCACGGCAATGTCGCATTCGCGGCCCGCCGAGTCGGTGGCGCGCAGCGCGCCGGGCACGGTGGCCTCGATCTCGGCCAGCACCTGCTGCATGCGCGCGTAGTTGGCAGTGCGTGTGGCCTCGTCCTGCTGGTAGAGCTTGTCCAGCCCGCCCTGCGCATTGCGCCGCAGTGCCACGGCGCCGTTCTCGGCCACGATGGCATCCACGGGCCAGGCCTGGGCAAACGGCTCGCTCCAGCCTACGGGGCGGCCGGTGATCGGTACCACGCGCAGCCCGGACTGCTTGAGCTGGGCAATGGCATCAACGACATGGGCCGGCACCACGCCTTCCGTGGTCAGGGTGTCGTCGATGTCGGTGAGGATGCCGAGCGGCGATGCGGGAGGTGTCCAGAGGGACAGCGGCTGGAGGGTTGTAGGCACGGTCGTCAAAATGCAAAAAGCCGCCCGGGGCGGCTTGTAGAAGGGCAGCGTTTGCACGCACGGACCGTGCGCGCAAGGGCTCCATCCTACTGCCTGGCGAACTCGACGATGGCCTTGTAGAACTTGTCGGAGCCGTCCTTGGGGTTGTCTGGGGACAGCTCCATGCGGTTGACGCCGTGTTCGGCCGCGCCCAGGCGGGCGGGAATCAGCGAGAAGTAGTAGGGACTGATGAAGGTTGCGCCGTTGTCATAGTGCGACTGCATGGCTTTCAGGTGCGCTCCTTCGCGCTTCCACTGCTGCGGGTTGAACTCTGGGACGCCGTAACTGGTGATGCCAATTTGCCTCATGTAGTTGCGCATCCACTCGCTGTTGGTGGTGCCGCCATACATGTTCACGCCGGTTCGCCAGGGTGTATCGCCACCGATCGTCTTGTCGGAGGCAAGCAATTGCGGGTTCCAGGACGAGTTCACATTCGCCACGATCTGATGCGAGTAGATTTTTTCAGCCGGCAGCCCTGCATCTACGGCCTTTTGGTGGAAGGCTTTCAGAAGACCGTACACCTGCGATTCGCGGTATGTGTTCCAGTCGTGCGCCAACGGGTTGTAGTAGAGGTCTTGCGGTCCGGCCGGCATGTCCAGCCAGGTGCGCACTCCGCGCAGCGTTGAGATCCGCTGCATCCATCCCAGTCGCTTGGGCGGCTGTGCCGATACCTTGCTCTGGTCGCGCGGAACGACCATAAACTCCACATTGGCCAGCAGGTACCGTCGTTCATGGGTTGCGGCAACGACCTGTGCGATGTGCTTTCCTGGCGGCAGGTCTCGATAGTCCAAGTCATGCCGAAAGCCAGTGTTGGGATCGGTGATCGCATCCAAGGCACGGTAGACATCCAGCCTGCCCAGGCCGCGGGCAACAGGCGCGACGAATTTGCCATCCACGTACAGATCCAGCTTTTTCACGGCCTGCTCAGGGTCCCACAGCCAGCCTGCAATCGGCAGCGTGCCACCTGCGAAGGCGTCATAGTGCTCGCCAAAGGAGCTCAGGCGCTCCTTGCGAATGTCCTTGGATGGGGCTGGGACGGCATCAAACGAAGGATAGTCCAGTCCGGTCTGCTTTTTCAGCTGTCCCACATCCTTGTACTTGGACTGCAACCAGCGCCGAAAGCCTGCAACGGAATCCGGACTGTAGTCTGTGACCTGGATGGATTGGTAGGCGCCCATGCCGTTCTCGAAGTCAGGGAACATGTGGTGCAGTTCGCCCGGCAGCGTATAGGCGACGATGCGCTTTTGCACCGCCTCGGGCAGTTCCAGGATTTTCCTAGCAACGTACTCCAATGCCTTGAACCGGTACTGGTTGACAGGAATCGCGGGATCGTCCGACAGCGTGTACGGCATGATCCGGTAGCCGAAGTAGCCAAGCTCCAGCGGTTTGTCGTCGCGCAACCGCATGAGGTTGCGGGGATCTTGGGCAAGGTCGACGACGATGGGGCCCGTGGAGTCGAAGTGATCTGCCATGAGGTAGACCACAACCGGGCGCTCCACCTTGCGGATGACATTCAAAAAGCTTTCCACACGGGATGCGTCGATCTCCCAGCCTTGAGCGGTGTGCCGATACAGCGGCAGCAGGGGCAGGGTGATGGTATAGCCCACTTGGACGGAGCCTTGGGGCCCGCCCGGCTCCAGCTTGTCCAGCAATTGCTCGATGGCTGAAGCGCCATCAAGGCCTCTCGTGCGGCAGAAATTGAACAATTCCTCGAGCGTTCTCAACTTCGCATTGCCAGCAGCCTCATCGCAGATGAACCATCCTTCGATGCTGGGAGCGAGGATAAGCGGCGACCGAGAAGGTGAGGCCGCTTGCGATCCGCTGGCAGAGGCGGTACATGCAAGTGCAAGCACCGCCAAGGAAAGACGAAGATGTTTTTGCATTGGACTGTGCGACGGGGTGGCGTACTGGATACGTTGATCGTTACGTATCAATTGGCCGAGTCTTCCAGAGAAAGGCTGACAGGCTCGGAGGGAACACTGTCGACGTCATAGTGCAGAAAGGCGATCAGGCACTGGATACCGATGATGATGGGCAGGGCCGCAAGCATGACGGTGCCACTGGTCGCGGGATGGCTGCCGCTCCCAATCCAATGCCAGAGACCGAAGAGTGTGCCCAACAAGACAAGCAGCGTACCGCTCAGGCTGTATATCGTGCCTATATTGAAGTCGCGCACCAGATAGTTGTAGACGTAGCGCCGCCATAGGCGCGAAGCATGCTTGCGCAGGAACTCAGGCAGCACCTTGCCGATCTTGAGGTTGGATTCTTCATCCGCGTAGACAGAATCCATGGGCACATCCTTGACTACGGCGCGCACCGTGTTCAAGCGAAACAGCATGTCGGTCTCGAAGAAGTAGCGGTTCTCCAGCTTGTCCAGTGGCAACTCGGCCAGCACGCAGGTGCGCACGGCGGTGTAGCCGTTGGTGGGGTCCATCACGTTCCAGTAGCCGCAGCTGAGCTTGGTCATGAAGGACAGAACCGCATTGCCGAACAGGCGCACAGGCGGCATATCCTGCACGGACTCCGGCCGGTAGAAACGGTTGCCCTTGGTGTAGTCGGCCTGTTTGCGCAGCAGTGGCCGCACGAACAGCGGCAGCAATGAAGGGTCCATCTGGCCGTCGCCGTCAATCTTGACCACGATCTCCATGCCGTCGGCAATGGCTGCCTTGTAGGCTGTGACGATGGCTCCGCCGACGCCCCGGTTCTCTGGATTGTAGAGCACACGTACGCGCGGGTCGGTGTTGTGTTCCTCAATGAAGCGTCCGCTGCCGACGGGGCAGGCATCGTCCACGGCATAGATGGCCTCGACCTCGGGGCCGATGGCATGGATGACACCGAGCACATGCTGGGTGACCTTGTAGCAGGGGATGGCGACGGCTATGCGCATTGTCATTGGTAGTTGCTCTCTGTTGTCTCAGGGGGAAGGCTGCCGCTCCAGTCCGCGTGCTTCGGCAAGCTGAATATCTTTGAGTTGCCAAGCGGTATGTGTCGTTTGAGGGCCTCAAGGCCGGGCACTCATCTTATGTGTGGAGCCCGACAGGGCTGCTTGGTGCCCGGGTCTTATTTCCCGCCGGCAAAGCCCTTGCCATGATGGGTTTCTCCACCCAGCGGTACCAGCACATGCTGATCAGAACGATTACCACGGGCAGAGCAAGCATGAAAGTAAGCAACTCGGCGGGCGAGTTGATCTGGTATTTGAGGCGTAGCCTGCCGCTGACATCCAGCAAAAATGTATGTAGCAGATAAAGGCTGTAGGAGGCATCTCCCACGCGGACGAGCCACGAGGGCGGAGTCAAGCGTGTCTGCTCCAGCGACAGCGCCAGCACCACCACTGAGATGCCCATGACTCCGAAGCTGGTCGCGCGCATGATTTCCACGCGGTCGAAATAGGGCGAGGTCATGCCCAGTGCGAGGCTGGCACAGGCCAGGCTCACGCACATGGGAATCCATAGATGGCTGCGGCTGAAGCGCTGGCCTTGGCTGTAAATATGGGAGATCAGTGCACCGGCGAAAAATTCCAGGCCCAGTCCCGTCAGCAGATAACGCAGGGGCTGCTGGCCGACGAAAACGCTGGGGCGATCTGCAATCAGCCAACCGGCATTCCAAATAGTCAGCATCACCAAGGCGCAAACAATGCCCTTGAGCTGATGGTGCTGCGGCAGCAGCGCTATGAGTGCGATCCACAGATAAAAGTAGATCTCCATCGTCAGCGACCATGCGGGAAGAAGCCAGTTGTCCCAGATATTGGGATAAAGAAGCAGGATGCTGAACACCATCTTCTTCACATTGGGAAGACTCTCGTTATAGATGAAAATGGTTGTCAATGCGATTAGTATCAGGACTGGCCAATAACCAAGATAGATACGGAGAAGACGTTTTTTGACAAAAACCCAGAGCCCCTCTGATGCGGCTGTCCGACGTGATGATCGATAGACAACAAATCCACTGAGGGCAAAAAATATGTCTACGCCTGAGAATCCCCATTTCATGACTCCTGTCGCGGATGTAAGAGCGGGGGCAAGTTCCCAATGTGGACTCATGTGAAAAAATAGCACCATGAGTGCTGCAATTCCCCGTAATGCTTGTATCCAACTCAAGTCTTTTGTCATTTATCTTGCTGGTTCTTTGAGGTCAAAAGTCATTCAAATTTATGGAGAGCTTTTGGCGTAAGTATCAATAAATTTTTGGAAAGTAGTCGGATGTTTTTGTGGTGTGGATGCTGCTGTGGAATGGTTTTTGTATTTCGAATAGCTAGCAACTTAAAGAGAGGCAAGGGCAACGCCAGCTAGGATCAGCAGGCCGCCGGCAAACGTCTTCCAGTGCAAAGGCTCGCCTAATATGAGCCAGGCAAGCAAGGGAACAATCAGGAATGCCAATCCCATAAATGGATAGGCTAGGTGAAGTGGGACATTCTTGAGTATCCATACCCACCCTATGGTGGTCAGGCCGTAAAGAATCAGTGAAGCAATGAGCCAGCTGTTTAGCACCAAAGCTTGCCACGTCATGGGATCGGTAAAGGCTGCTGCAGCCTTCTTGAAGAGAATCTGGCCCAAGCTGATACACAGTACGCATAGCAAGGTGAGTGCAATGGTGAACTTAGACATTGTCCTGTGATGAGGTCTGTAGGAGAGGAAGCAGCACCAAGGGAGCTGTGAAGAAGGCTAAGAGATATCGATACTCTCCCGCAATGGAGAATATGAATACAGCTGCCAACTGTATTGTATAGGTGGCCGCAACTACGCCATCCCCCAGATTTCTGTTCTTGATGAAGCGATAGCTTGCCATGAAAATCAAGATTAACCCAACCCAGGGCGCCCAGAATATTCCACGGTGATTCATGGAGAATTCAAAATAATCGAGCAGAGGTTTGTCTGTGACCCATTGATGGATGTTGGGCTTGGAAATGGACTTTGTTTGTGGAAGTATGATCTTGTTGTAGGTGGGCCCAGGAAACCCGCCATTGGCAAGAGCCGAATAAAGGAAGATATTGACCCGACTTGCTGCAAAAGCAGGGAAGTTATGCCAGAGGTTGTATTTGAAGAACTCGCGAACAATGGTTCGCCGATCCTTTTTGGAGAGCGAGAGCAGGGCAGGGCCTTGTGGGAAAAATACCAGAGGATCCCAATAGTAGTGATCGTAGAATTCTTGAATGTGCTCGATGGAGCTGCCCAGCGAGGTCAGCGCCTCAAGGGTCTTGGGCGTGATGCGTGGTTGATTGTGTTCCCAGAGGCCCATAGGGCGGTGCTCAAGAAACCCAACGGTTTCGTAAAGTGCCACAGGAAAAATGGTTCCTATGCTGTAGTTGCTCTTGAAGCTGATATGCCCGTAAAGCATGACGGTGCACCATGGTATGACGATTGCTAAGAGCCGCAGACGCTGGGGGCGTGCTAGCACCCAGCCGAGCACGAGCAGAGGGATGAAGTTGATAATTCCATTGGGCCTGGAGAAGATGGCAAATGGAATCGTAAGAAGGAAAATGAAGGCCGACCAAGAATCGATCTGACGTCGTCGTATGCACCTCCAGGCTTCGAACAGCATGCCACTCAATGTGACCGCATAGACTCCATCTGAGTACATGCTACTGGCATAGAAGACGACGCTCGGGGCCAGAGCGACGAAGAAAAGGCAGTAGGCGAAGCTTTTGTACAGCTGCCGTTCCAGCATCCAGAAGAGGATGCGCGCGCAGATAATCGCGCATATGAGAAGCTGGACGCCTATGGGTACCTCAGTTCGTCCAGTGGTGCCATAGAAAAGAAGATTGTACATGTACCAGAAAACAGGTTTTCCGGATTCAAATTTCCGCTGTGTATCCACCTGCAGCATGATAGCCAGGCTATCTTGGCCAAGAATGCCTGGCCAACAGGCTACTAGCCACGCCAGATAAATGATTGCAATTAGCAGAAATATGCCTGAGAATCGCAAAAAAGAATGGCGTTGGGTAATCATTGTGTTCATGACTTGCGAGGCTTGAATTTTAGCGCTTGTTTCTCAATGATATGCCAACTGGCATATGCCATCGCGACTGTTATCGCCATGGATAAAGCCATTGTGCCCAGAAATCCCGAGGCAGGCCAGGTGTAAAGAATTACGGTCTGCTGTATGGGGAATGCGAAAAGGTATATGCCGTAGGATGGATCACCCCAGCGACCGGCTTGAGAGATGACGGGCGAGGCAAGATTGCCAATGAAGATGACGAGAAAAGGAAGGCCGAGAAGCATTGCCGTGTGCTTCCAGTCCACGTACCAAAAGGCGATGAATCCAGTTCCAATTATGGAAAACCAGAGCAGGGGATTCCGTTGCCAGTACGGCTGCAGCGCGCACAGTGCTACGCCGGCTAGAAAGAAAGCGCTGAGCTCCCTGCCATAGTTCAGGGCCCCAGTGATATCAGGGTTACTTTTTTTGAAATACCAGGCCATGAAGATAGCAATGGCCGCCAAGAGAATAGTTTTTCGCTTGAGCAAGCCCAGGGCTCCTGCGGTGCCTAGAACGATATAGCAGCGCACTTCATACGGAATAGTCCATAGGGATCCATTCACGCCCAGAGCATAGGGGTTGCGTTCGAAGACCCCCGGCAGCACGTAGTGAATTTTCATCCACAGGGTAGCAAGGTAGGCTGACGTGGCACCATGCTGCAGATACTCCCGGGCGGGAAGCGTCGTCACCCATGTACCAAGCCCATAGGCCACGAAAATTACCACGAAAGTCAGTGCTGGCCATATACGCAAGAAACGCCGCAGTCCAAAGCGGAACACATTGGGGTCTCTTTGCCAACTGGTCATGACCAGATAGCCGCTGATGATGAAAAAGATGGTGACCGCCAACCCGCCAAGGCTGTACAGGCCAAAAAACGACGGCTCCATCTGCCCGGTCAGCGCATAGTGGTGGCTGACCAGGACCATGGAGGCTGCAACGATACGGATGAAGTCGAAGTTGTTGCCCGGGGGCGTGGCGGATGTGGATGCCATGGTGTTGTCGTTATGTGTTGGCCTGCAGCGCCAACCCCGCATGCTCGCGCAGCGGATGGAAATGGATCTTCGGAAACCGCTCCTGCGCCAATCGCACGTCATAGGGTGACGTGCACAGATAGGCCAGCGTGTCGGCCGCATCGCGCGCCATGCGCAGCGGGTAGGCGTTCTCGAATTCGCGCAGTTCGCCCGGCGTGTCGGCCGTGATCCAGCGGGCGGCCGTGTACTGGCAGCCTTCCAGACGGATGTCGCAGTCGTATTCGGTGTTCAGGCGGTGCTGCACCACTTCGAACTGCAGCTGGCCCACGGCGCCCAGCAGCATGTTGCCGCCGGCTTCGGGTTTGAAGACCTGGATGGCGCCTTCCTCGCCCAGCTGCATCAGGCCCTGCTGCAGCTGTTTGGTGCGCAGCGGGTTCTTGAGCACCACGGTCATGAACATTTCAGGGGCGAAGAAGGGCAGGCCCGTGAATTGCAGGCTCGCGCCGTCGGTGATGGTGTCGCCCAACTGCACGCCACCATGCGTGGTGAAGCCGATGATGTCGCCCGCATAGGCTTCTTCGACGGCTTCGCGGCGCTGGCTCATGAAGGTCACGACCGAGGTGGGACGCAGTTCCTTGGCGGTGCGCTGCACCTTCATCTTCATGCCGGGCGTGTACTTGCCCGAGGCCACGCGCACGAAGGCGATGCGGTCACGGTGGTTGGCATCCATGTTGGCCTGGACCTTGAAGACCACGCCGGAGAAGCCTTCGTCCTCGGGGTGGATGATCTTTTCCACAGGCTGCTTGTTGACCAGCAGCGAGCTTTTGCGGGGGCCGGGCGGGGGCGACATGTCGACCACGGCATCCAGCACTTCCATGACACCGAAGTTGTTCACGCCCGAGCCGAAGAAGACCGGCGTGAGCTTGCCGGCCAGGAAGGCCTCATGGTCCCAGGGGGCCGAGGCGCCCTGGGCCAGTTCCATGCTGTCGAGCGCGTCGTCAAAGGCCTGCCCGAAGCGCGCGCGCAGCTTGTCGGCCTCGGCCAGGGGGATGGCCTCGAAGTCCTGGGGGCGGCGTTCGCTGCCGGGCTGGAACACCGTCATGGTCTGGGTGAGCAGGTTGATGATGCCGCCGAACTGCTTGCCCTGGCCCACGGGCCAGGTGACGGGGCAGCAGGGCATGCCCAGCTCGCGCTCCACTTCGTCAAGAATGTCCAGCGGATCGCGCACTTCGCGGTCCATCTTGTTGACGAAGGTGATGATGGGCGTGTCACGCTGGCGGCAGACCTCGATCAGGCGGCGGGTCTGCGATTCCACGCCGTTGGCGGCGTCGATCACCATCAGCGCCGAGTCCACGGCCGTGAGCACGCGGTAGGTGTCTTCCGAGAAGTCCTTGTGGCCCGGGGTGTCGAGCAGATTGACCACATGGTCGCGGTAGCTCATCTGCATGACCGAGCTGGCCACCGAGATGCCGCGCTGCTTTTCGATTTCCATCCAGTCGGAGGTGGCATGGCGGCTGGCCTTGCGGCCCTTGACGGCGCCCGCGATCTGGATCGCGCCCGAGAACAGCAGCAGCTTCTCGGTCAGCGTGGTCTTGCCCGCGTCGGGGTGGGAAATGATGGCAAAAGTCCGGCGGCGCCGGGTTTCAGAGGCGTATGACACAGTATTGAGAGCGCAGAGGCAGGGCGGTGCCTGCCAGGAAAGGGAGACGTAATGTCTGTCGCGGGCGGCCATTGGGGCATGGAGCCAAGCGAGGCCGCAAATGGCCGCCATTCTACTTTCGCACCGGGAATATCGGCGAACAGGGATGTAAGTCGTGTCCCTGGTTTCTTGATGCCGTCTTGATACGGCACGTCGCAATCTCAATCCGCTTTTGACAGCCCCGGCCCTAGAGTTTTCCCCATCGCAACAACAGGTGCCGCCATGCGGCGCCGATGCGGGAGAAATCCCTATGACCCTGACCGAAATCACCGGATGGCTGGGCGCCCTGGGCGCCCTGGCTGTGTTTGTCTACCTCGGATACGCATTGCTGCGGCCCGAACAGTTCTGAGGTGGCGCAGATGCAAGACCTGATCTTTATCGCCCTGAGCCTGGGCTGCTTCGGGGGCCTGCTGGCCTTCGTGGCGGCGCTGGGCCGGATTTGACTGCCTGAAAGGAGACCTCCATGTGGTTGACCTGGATGGAATATGCACTGGTGCTGCTGCTGATGACGGCGCTGGCCGTGCCCATGGGGCAGTGGCTGGCACGCTGCTTCACGAGTGAGCACCATGCCTGGATCGAGCGGCTGAGCTTTCGCGCCCTGGGCGTGAACCCGGCCGAGCGCATGGGCTGGCAGCGCTACGGGCTGGCGCTGCTGCTGTCCAACGGCGCCATGCTGCTGCTGGGCTATGCGCTGCTGCGTCTGCAGGGCTGGATGCCGCTCAATGCGCTGAGCAATGCGGCGCAGACACCGGACCTGGCCTTCAACACGGCCGTGTCCTTTGTGACCAATACCAACTGGCAGGCGTATTCGGGCGAGAGCAGCCTGTCCAACGCCACGCAGATGGTGGCCATCACCTTCATGATGTTCGCTGGCGCGACCACGGGCGTGGTCGCCGCGGCGGGTGTCATCCGCGGCCTGGCGCGCTCCAGTGCCTCGGACCTGGGCAACTACTGGGTGGACTATGTGCGCATGCTCTGGCGTGTGATGCTGCCGCTGAGCTTTGTGGTGGCCCTGGTCTATGTGTGGCAGGGTGTGCCTCAGACGCTGGATGGCCAGGTCTGGGCGACGACGCTGGAAGGCGCTCGCCAGCAGATTCTTCTCGGCCCCGTGGCCAGCCTGGAGAGCATCAAGCACATCGGCACCAACGGTGGCGGCTTCTTCGGCATGAATGCGGCCCATCCGTTCGAGAACCCCACGCCGCTGACCAACGCATTCCACATCCTGGGCATGCTGCTGATCCCGTCGGCGCTGACCTATGCGCTCGGCTCCATGCTGCTGCGCCGTCGCCAGGGCTGGGTGCTGTTCGGCGCCTGCCTGGTGATGTTCGTGGGCTTTCTGGCGCTGGTGTTCACGGCCGAGCAGGCCGGCAATCCGCTGCTCACGGCCGCAGGTGCCGACCAGCAGATCAGCGCCACCCAGCCGGGCGGCAACATGGAGGGCAAGGAGCTGCGCTTCGGCATCGCCGATACGGCGCTGTTCGTGACCACGACCACGGCCGCGACCTCGGGCTCGGTCAATGCCATGCATGACTCGCTGACGCCCCTGGGCGGGCTGGTGCCGCTGGCGCAGATGATGCTCAACTGTGTGTTCGGCGGCGACGGCGTGGGCCTGATCAACCTGCTGCAGTACGCCATCCTCACGGTTTTCCTGGCCGGCATGATGATCGGCCGCACGCCCGAGTTCCTGGGCAAGAAGATCGAGGCGCGCGAGATCAAGCTGGTGATGCTGGCCGTGATGGCGCACCCGATCTCCATCCTGGGCTTCACGGCGTTGGCTGCGGTCTGGCCCGACACCATGGCCAGTCTGACCAACCGGGGGCCGCACGGCTTCTCGGAGGTGCTCTATGCCTATGCCTCGGGCACGGCCAACAACGGTTCGGCCTTTGCGGGCCTGAATGCGAACACGCCGTTCTTCAACACCACCATCGGCCTGGCCATGCTGGCTGGCCGCTATCTGACACTGCTGCCCATGCTGGCCCTGGCCGGCAGCCTGGCGGCCAAGCCCACCGTGCCTGCGGGGCCGGGCACCTTCCCGACGGCCACGCCGCTGTTCATGGGCTTGCTGGTCTTCGTGGTGGTAGTGGTCGGTGGACTGACCTTCCTGCCTTCGCTGGCCCTGGGCCCTGTGGTCGAGCAACTGCAGATGCTGTCAGGACAGGTCTATCCCTGAACACCCCTGAGCCCGTTTTTTTCCTGGCCGCCTGCTGTGCCTGACACAGCAGCGCGGCGGAGGTTTCCGAAATGCAAGTTCAAACACACACTTCCGGCCCGTTGCCGGTGCTGCGCACCGATGCGCAGGTTCCATCCCAGACCGATGCCGGCGGGCTGCGCTCGCTGTTCGGCCCCAGCCTGCGGTCGGCGCTGTTCGTCGCCGTGGTCACGGGCCTGGCGTATCCGCTGGTCACCACGCTCGTGGCCCAGGCCGCGTTTCCCAAGGCCGCCAATGGCAGCCTGATCACGCGCCAGGGCTCGGTCGTGGGCTCGGCCCTGATCGGGCAGGAGTTCGCTTCGCCCCGTTATTTCCAGGGTCGGCCCAGCGCCACCACGGCGCCGGATCCCGACAAGGCCGATGCCACGGTGGCCGCGCCCTACAACGCCGCGCTGTCGGCTGCCACCAACCAGGGGTCGACCCACGCGGCGCTCAAGGAGTCCGTGGCGGCGCGCGTGGCGGCCTACCGCGAACTCAATGGTCTGGCGGCAGATGCCGCTGTGCCTGTGGATGCCGTGACGGCCTCGGCCTCCGGCCTGGATCCGCACATCTCTGTGGCCAATGCCGAGCTGCAGCTGCCGCGCGTGGCACGCGAGCGCCAGCTGCCTGTGGCCAAGGTCCAGGAACTGCTGCGCCAGCAGATGCAGCCGCGCGTTCTGGGCCTGCTGGGTGAGCCGCGCGTGAACGTGCTGCAGTTGAATCTGGCGCTGGACGATCTCTCGGCCGCGACGCTGCAGCCTGCGGCAGCCAATGCCGCCAAGGAGTAAGCCATGTCGCGCAAAACTGCTTTGTCCCTGTTCGATCCTTCGCTGGTGCGCCAGGCGCTGGGTGACTCCATCCGCAAGCTGGCACCGAGCGCGCAATGGCGCAACCCGGTGATGTTCGTGGTCTATCTGGGCGCCATCTTCACCAGCCTGCTCTGGGCCCAGGCCCTGGCGGGCGAGGGCGAGGCGCCTGCGGGCTTCATCCTGGCCATTGCGCTGTGGCTGTGGTTCACCGTGCTGTTCGCCAATTTTGCGGAGGCGCTGGCCGAGGGGCGCAGCCGCGCCCAGGCCGCGAGCCTGCGCAGCATGAAGCGCAGCACGGTCGCCAAGAAGCTGGAGCAGGCCAGCTACCAAAGCCGCTGGCATCCCGTGGGTGCGGAAGAACTGCGCTCGGGCATGTGGGTGCTGGTCGAGGCCGGCGACACCATACCGCTGGACGGCACGGTGATCGAGGGCGTGGCCTCGGTGGACGAGAGCGCCATCACCGGCGAATCGGCCCCCGTGATCCGCGAGGCCGGCGGCGACTTCTCTTCGGTCACCGGCGGCACGCGCGTGCTGTCGGACTGGCTGGTGGTGCAGATCACCGTGAACCCCGGCGAGTCCTTCCTGGACCGCATGATCTCCATGGTGGAGTCGGCCCGCCGCCACAAGACGCCCAACGAACTGGCGCTGACCATCTTGCTGGTCGGACTGACGCTGCTGTTCCTGCTGGTCATCGTCACGCTGCGGCCCTATTCGGCCTTTGCGGTGGAGCTGACGGGCAGCGGGCAGGTCGTGGGACTGACGGTGCTGGTCGCCCTGCTGGTGTGCCTGATCCCGACCACCATCGGCGGCCTGCTGTCGGCCATTGGCGTGGCAGGCATGAGCCGCATGATGCAGGCCAACGTGATCGCCACTTCGGGCCGCGCCGTGGAGGCGGCCGGCGACGTGGACGTGCTGCTGCTGGACAAGACCGGCACCATCACGCTGGGCAACCGCCAGGCCAGCGAATTCCTGCCCGCGCCCGGCGTGACGGCCGCGCAGCTGGTCGATGCGGCGCAGCTGGCATCACTGGCCGACGAGACACCCGAGGGCCGCAGCGTGGTCGTGCTGGCCAAGGAAATGCATGGCCTGCGCGAGCGTGACCTGGCAACCCTGCATGCCGTCTTCGTGCCCTTCACGGCCCAGACGCGCATGAGCGGCGTGGACATGCCGCAGCCCGACGGCGGCACGCGCAGCCTGCGCAAGGGCGCGGCCGACGCCGTGCGTCGCCACGTCGAAGCCATGGGCGGCAAGTTCCCGCCCGCCATGCTCAAGGTGGTGGAGGATGTCTCGCGGCGCGGCAGCACGCCGCTGGTGGTGGCCGATGGCGCCCGCGTGCTGGGCGTGATCGAGCTCAAGGACGTGGTCAAGCACGGCATACGCGAACGCTTTGCCGAGCTGCGCCGCATGGGCATCAAGACCGTGATGATCACGGGCGACAATCCGCTCACGGCCGCCGCCATTGCGGCCGAGGCCGGCGTGGACGACTACCTTGCCGAAGCCACGCCCGAGGACAAGCTGCGCCTGATCCGCGAACACCAGGCCGCCGGCCGGCTGGTGGCCATGACCGGCGACGGCACCAATGACGCACCCGCACTGGCCCAGGCCGACGTGGCCGTGGCCATGAACAGCGGCACCCAGGCGGCCAAGGAAGCCGGCAACATGGTGGACCTGGACAGCAACCCGACCAAGCTCATCGAGGTCGTGGAGACCGGCAAGCAGATGCTGATGACGCGCGGTGCGCTGACGACCTTCAGCGTGGCCAACGACGTGGCCAAGTACTTCGCCATCATCCCGGCCGCCTTCGTGGGCACGTATCCGCAGCTGTCGGCGCTCAATGTCATGGGACTGGCCAGCCCGGGCTCGGCCATCCTGAGCGCCGTGATCTTCAACGCGCTGATCATCATCGTCCTGATACCGCTGGCCTTGCGTGGCGTGCCCTACCACGCCATCGGCGCCTCGGCCCTGCTGCGGCGCAACCTGCTGGTCTACGGGCTGGGGGGGCTGGTCGTCCCCTTCATCGGCATCAAGCTGATCGACATGCTGCTGGTGGCTTTCGGCCTGGCCTGATCTTTGGCGGCAAGCCTGCCCGTCCGGGCAGGCACCGCCTTGCTTTCTCTGTACAAAAACCAAGATGAAATCCGTTTCTTCCATGACGGCCGCTTGTGCCGTCCCCCGCTTCTTCCCCCGTGCCTCACTGGCTGCACTGCTGTCGCTGGCGGCTGCGTCCTGCCATGCCCAGGCCGAAACCTCCCCAGTCAACGCTGCCAGTGCCGATGCCCAGCCATCGCCCACACCCGCCTACGCGCTCACCGGCAGCGTGGCGCTGCTCAGCGACTACCGTTTCCGTGGCATCTCGCAAAGCTGGATGGGGCCGGCGCTGCAGGGCGGGCTGGAGCTGTCGCTGCCGCGCGGCGCCTACCTGGGCGTGTCCGGCTCCAGCGTGTCGCGCCACAGCTATCTGGACGGCCGCGCGCTGGAGCTGGACCTGTACGGCGGCTGGCGCACCGAGCTGCTGCCGGGCTGGACGGGCGACATCGGCCTGCTGCACTACAACTACCCCGGCGCGCGCGTGCCCCGCGGGGATGGCAGCGGCGGCGTGCGCTACGACACCACCGAGGCCTATCTGGGCGTCACCCACGGCGGCTTCAGCGCCAAATGGTCGCTGGCGCTGACGCCTTACTTCGGCCTGCGCGACAGCACGGCGGCCACGGCCTTTGCCGAGGCACTTCCCGGCAGCGGCAGCTCACGCGGCAGCAGCTATCTGGACCTGAACTACCAGCATCCGCTGGGTGACTGGGCGGTGCTGGGCCTGCATGCCGGCCACACGCAGGTGCGCAACTACAGCGAACTGTCGTACGCCGACTGGCGCGTCTCGCTGGCCCGCAGCTGGGGGCCATGGACGGCCACGCTGGCCTGGGCCGGCACCTCGGCCGACACGCGCTACTACCGCGCGGCCAATGCGGCAGGCCAGATGCAAAGCCTGGGCCGCAGCGGCTGGGTGCTGTCGCTGTCGGCGGCGTTCTAGTGTGGGGGCACGCTCTGGTGCTAGGCTGAGAACCATGCCCATTTCGTCCTCTGCCGAGCCGGCGCCGCCCGGTCTGCCGCGCCCCGATCCCGACGCCCTGGTCGCGCGCCTGCGCCATGAGCGGGCGCAGGAGGGGCGGGGCAAGCTGCGCATCTACTTCGGATCGAATGCAGGCGTGGGCAAGACCTACGCCATGCTGGCCGCCGCCCAGCGCGAACGCCAGGGGGGCCGCGAGGTTCTGGTGGGACTCGTGGAAACCCATGGCCGCAAGGAAACGGCGCAGCAGCTGCATGGCCTGGAGCAACTGCCGCTGCGCGAGCTGCCGCACCAGGGACGGACGCTGCGCGAGTTCGACCTGGATGCGGCGCTCGCGCGGCGTCCGCGCGTGCTGCTGCTCGATGAACTGGCGCACAGCAATGCGCCAGGCTCACGCCATCCCAAGCGCTGGCAGGACGTGCAGGAGCTGCTGGACGCAGGCATCGATGTCTGGACCACGATCAACGTGCAGCACCTGGAAAGCCTGAACGACGTGGTGGGCGGCATCGTCGGCATCACGGTGCGCGAGACCGTGCCCGACCAGATCTTCGACGATGCCGACGAGGTCATCGTCGTCGACATCTCGCCCGACGAGCTGCTGCGCCGCTTGAAGGACGGCAAGGTCTACATGATGGAGCAGGCCGAGCGGGCCTCGCGCAACTTCTTCAGGCGCGGCAACCTGCTGGCGCTGCGCGAGCTGGCACTGCGCCGCACGGCCGACCGCGTGGACGAGGACATGCGCGACTACCGGCGCGAGCGCTCCATAGGCACGGTCTGGCCTGCGCGTGAGCGCCTGCTGGTGGCCGTGGCAGGTCATGCGGGCGACGACGCCCTGGTGCGCCAGGTGGCGCGCATGGCACGCCGGCTGGATGCTGGCTGGATGGTGGTGTATGTGGACGCGCCCCAGCGCCAGCACCGCCCACGCAGCGTGCAGGCCGCCGTGCTCAAGACCCTGGCCCTGGCCGCACGCCTGGGGGCCGAGACGGCCACGCTGCCGGGCGCCGATGTGGCCGAGGCCCTGGTTGCCTTCGCGCGCGAGCGCAACGCCAGCCGCCTGGTGCTGGCCCAGCCGCCGCGCCCGGCATGGTCGCCCTGGCGCTGGTGGGGCCGCAGCCTGCCCGACCGCATCGTCCAGCTGCATCCCGACATCGACGTGCTGGTGCTCTCCGGGGGCTCCAGCGCGGCCCGGACCGAGGCCGCGCCTGCCGTACCGCTGCGGCGCAGGCCGCTGCCCTGGAAGGGCTATGCCGGCGTGACCCTGGCCTGCTTGACCGCCACGGTGCTGGCCGAGCAGCTGCTGCGCATCTTCGACCCGGCCAACGTGGTGATGCTGTTCCTGCTCATCGTCGTGCTGTCTTCGTTGCGCTGGGGGCGTGGCCCGGGCGCCTGGGCGGCGCTGCTGTCGGTACTGTGCTTCGACTTTTTCTTCGTGCCCCCGCGCGGTTCCTTCCATGTCAACGACACGCAGTACCTGTTCACCTTCGTGCTGATGCTGGGCGTGGCCCTGGTCTGCGGCCAGCTCATGGCGCGGCTGCGCCACGAGGCGCGCGTGGCGGCCGAGCGCGAGCGGCGCGCGGGCGCCCTGGCGCGGCTGGCGCGCGACCTTTCGGGCGCGCTCACGCAGGAGCAGGTGGTGGAGATTGCGCTGAGCACGGTCTCGGGCGTGTTCGACGCCCAGGCCGGGCTGCTGTTGCCCGATGCCGACGAGCGCCTGCGCCCCGCCGGCGGCGGCTCCTGCCCCATGGACGACAGCATTGCGCGCTGGGCCATGGACCACGGCCAGCAGGCCGGCCAGGGCACGGACACGCTGCCGGCCGCGCCGGCCCGCTACGTGCCGCTGGCGGCGCCCGTGCGCATGCGGGGCGTACTGGTGCTGCAGCTGCGTGCGCCCCAGCGCCTGGAGGTGCCCGAGGAGCAGCGCCTGCTGGAGGCCTGTGCCAGCCAGGTGGCGCTGGCGCTGGAGCGTCAGCACTTCGTGGCCGTGGCCCAGCAGACCCAGATCGCCATGGAGGGCGAGCGCATGCGCAACACCTTGCTGTCGGCCGTCTCGCACGACCTGCGCACGCCGCTGACCACCATCCTGGGCGCGGCCGAGGCCGCGCAGCGCCATGTGCCGCCGGGCGGCGCAGCCGACATGCTGGAGCAGGTCCGCATCCAGGCCCAGGCCATGCAGCGACTGGTGGAGAACCTGCTGGACATGGCGCGCCTGCAGCAAGGCGGCGTGCACCTGCAGCGCGAATGGCTGCCGCTGGATGAAGTGGTCGGCAGCGCGCTGCGCCAGATGCGCGCGCGCCTGCACGAGCATCCCGTGAGCACCGACGTGCCCGCCAGCCTGCCGCTGCTGCAGCTCGATCCCGTGCTCATGGAACGCGTGCTGGTCAACCTGCTGGACAACGCCGCCAAGTACACGCCGGCCGGCACGCCGCTGACCATCCACGCACGCGAACAGGACGGCGAGGTGCTTGTGGCCGTGCAGGATGGCGGGCCCGGCCTGCCGCCACACCTGCCCGTGGAGACGCTGTTCGAGCCCTTCACGCGCGGCACGGCCGAGTCCACCGTCTCGGGCATAGGCCTGGGGCTGGCGCTGGTGCGCAGCATTGTCGAGGCCCATGGCGGGCGCATCGAGGCCGCTGCCGCGCGCCCAGGCCCCGGCACCGTGTTCACGCTGCGCTTTCCGGTGCCGGAGCAGCCATTGCTCGATTAGAGTCTTGCGCCATGAGCACGCCCACCAACCGCATCCTGATGATCGAGGACGACCCCGGCATCCGCCGCTTCGTGCGCCTGGTGCTGGAGGACGAGGGCTGGCAGGTCTTCGAGGCCGACAGCGCGCGCCGGGGCCTGATCGAGGCGGCGAGCCGCCAGCCCGATCTGGTCATCCTCGACCTGGGCCTGCCGGATGCCGACGGCAAGCAGGTTCTCACCGAGCTGCGCGGATGGTCCTCCGTGCCCGTGCTCGTGCTTTCCGCGCGCGAGCGCGAGGACGAGAAGGTGGCCGCCCTGGACGCCGGCGCAGACGATTACCTGGTCAAGCCTTTCGGTGTGCCCGAGCTGCTGGCCCGGCTGCGCGTGATGCTGCGCCGCCGCCAGCAACTGGGGGCCGCAGGCGGCGCAGTTGCATCCAGCCAGGTGCACTTCGGCCAGGTGCAGGTGGACCTGGCCACGCATGAGGTGCGGCGTGCGGGCCAGCCGGTGCACCTCACGCCCATCGAATTCCGCCTGCTGGCGGCGCTGATCGCCGCCCAGGGCCGTGTGATGACCCACCGCCAGCTGCTGCTGCAGGTCTGGGGACCCGAATACCTGGGCCGTGCCCATTACCTGCGCGTGCACATGGCCAATCTGCGCCAGAAGATCGAGGACGAGCCGGCCCAGCCGCGCCACCTGGTGACCGAGCTGCAGGTGGGCTACCGGCTTGTGGGGCTGGGCGGTGAGGCATCCCCGGGATCGGTATAATCAGCGCCTCTCCGAGGAGCGTTGCAGCAGGCCCATTCACCAGATGCGGTCTGCGAGGCTCGGAGTCATACCTGCAACGACGCTCGCCCACGCTTTCTGTGCGGTGAGCTTTTTTTCGTCTCCCGCAGAACGTGGTTTTTCATTCATCTTTTGGAGAAAACCATGAACGCTGCTGTTCGTCCCGTTTCCGCCGACACGGCCATCGCTGACATTTCCCTCGCCGCCTGGGGCCGCAAGGAAATCCTGATCGCCGAAACCGAAATGCCCGGCCTGATGGCCACGCGCGAGGAATTCGCCGCGGCACAGCCGCTCAAGGGCGCGCGCATCGCCGGCTCGCTGCACATGACCATCCAGACGGCCGTGCTGATCGAGACGCTCAAGGCCCTGGGCGCCGACGTGCGCTGGGCCTCGTGCAACATCTTCTCGACGCAGGACCATGCCGCCGCCGCCATCGCCGCCACGGGCACGCCCGTGTTCGCCATCAAGGGTGAATCGCTGGCCGACTATTGGGACTACACCCACCGCATCTTTGAGTTCGGCGCCGCCGGTACCGAAGGCGAAGGCCCCAACATGATCCTGGACGACGGCGGCGATGCCACCATGCTGCTGCACCTGGGCATGCGCGCCGAAAAGGACCTGTCCGTGCTGGACAACCCCGCCTCCGAGGAAGAGAAGATCGCCTTCGCCGCCATCCGCGCCAAGCTGGCCCAGGACCCCACCTGGTATACGCGCAAGAGCGCCCACATCATCGGCGTGACCGAAGAGACCACCACCGGCGTGCACCGCCTCAACGAGATGTCGGCCAAGGGCACGCTGAAGTTCCGCGCCATCAACGTCAACGACTCCGTCACCAAGAGCAAGTTCGACAACCTCTACGGCTGCCGCGAATCGCTGGTGGACGGCATCAAGCGCGCCACCGACGTGATGATCGCCGGCAAGGTCGCCGTGGTGGCCGGCTACGGCGACGTGGGCAAGGGCTGCGCCCAGGCGCTGCGCGCGCTGTCGGCCCAGGTCTGGGTCACCGAGATCGATCCCATCAACGCCCTGCAGGCCGCCATGGAAGGCTACAAGGTCGTGACCATGGAGTGGGCGGCAGACAAGGCCGACATCTTCGTGACCACCACCGGCAACCGCGACATCATCCGCCACGAGCACATGGTGGCCATGAAGAACGAAGCCATCGTCTGCAACATCGGCCACTTCGACAACGAGATCGACGTCGCCTCCATCGAGCAGTACCAGTGGGAAGAGATCAAGCCCCAGGTGGACCACATCACCTTCCCTGACGGCAAGAAGATCATCCTGCTGGCCAAGGGCCGCCTGGTGAACCTGGGCTGCGCCACCGGCCACCCCAGCTTCGTGATGAGCGCCTCGTTCGCCAACCAGACCATCGCCCAGATCGAGCTGTTCACCAAGCCCGATGCCTACGAGGTCGGCAAGGTCTACGTGCTGCCCAAGATCCTGGACGAGAAGGTTGCCCGCCTGCACCTGAAGAAGGTCGGCGCCATGCTGACCGAGCTGACGGACGGCCAGGCTGCCTATATCGGCGTGAGCAAGCAGGGTCCCTACAAGCCCGAAACCTACCGCTACTAAGCACCCCCTGAGCGGCTTGCACCGCTTCCCCCTCTCTACTTGCTTCGCAAGGGAGGGGGACGACACCCTCGCGGCGGGGCGGCCCTTGCTCGGTGTCCCTGAGTTGGGCCCTGCCAGTGTGGGGTGCGGCGCCGCTTGGCGTCATTGGTTTAGAGATTTCCTGGGAACGACGCTATGCGCGCAGATGTATTTTTGGTGGAAGCCGGCCATGCGGCCACGCGCTCGCAGGCGCAGCGGCTGATTGCGGGTGGCGTGCAGTGGCGCATGACGCCGTTGACGCCGTGGAAGAAGGTCGCCAAGAACGGTGACGAGATTCCCGCAGGTGCCGAGCTGCAGTTGCTGGACGGGGCCGAGGCCCGGTTCATCTCGCGCGGCGGGCTGAAGCTGGAAGGCGCGCTGGCGGCCACCAAGCTGTCGGTGGACGGCCTGCGCTGCCTGGACGTGGGCCAGAGCACGGGCGGTTTCACCGACTGCCTGCTGCAGGCAGGCGCCGCCCAGGTCATCGGCGTGGACGTGGGCCATGGCCAGCTGCATGACCGGCTGCGCTCGGATGCGCGCGTGATCTGCGTCGAAGGCGTCAATGCCCGCGCGGTGACGGCCGAGGGCCTGCAGGAGGCCTGCGAGGAAGTGCTGTCCGAACGCTGGGAAGAAGATCCCGACGACAACGACACCCAGCCCGTGGCGCCCTATGCCTGGATGCGCAACGGCGGCGTGGTCGACGAGGACTACGACGACAGCGACGACGCCAAGGAAAACGAGATCGAGGCCTTCAAGGCCGAGCGCGCGGCCAAGGGCAAGGCGCGCGATGAGGGCACGGTGGCCACGCAGCGCCGCCGCCGCGCCGAGTTTGCCGACGTGGACATCACGCCGCAGTTCGACTTCGTCACGGGCGATCTGTCCTTCATCTCTCTGACCCTGGTGCTGCCGGCCGTCACGCGCCTGCTCAAGCCGCATGGCCAGCTGCTGATGCTGGTCAAACCGCAGTTCGAGCTGCAGCCGGGCCAGGTCGGCAAGGGCGGCATCGTGCGCGATGCGGCCCTGTTCACCGAGGTGGAGCAGCGCATTCGCACCTGCCTGGGCGAGCTGGGCCTGGAGGTCAAGGGCTGGATGGAGTCGGCCATCGAAGGCGGCGACGGCAACCGCGAATTCTTCGTGCATGCCCAGCAGGCGGCCGTGGTGAAGGAGCCAGAGCAGCCTGAAACGCAGGACGACGACCAGCCCCGCTCGGCCGTGAAGGCCGCTCCTAAGCCGGCCGCGCCTAAGCGCGTGTCCCGCACCGTGCTGCGCGAGCAGCGCAACGAGCGTGTGATCGACACCAGTACCGAGTTCGGCGTGCCCGGTCCGGGCCGCGCCAAGCTGCGCAAACGCAACGAATGAAACACTGAGCAGCGAGTCTTACATGAGCTTTCCGATCAGCTTCGAGTTCTTCCCGACCAAGACGCCCGAGGGCGCGACCAAGCATGTGCAGGTGCGCAAGAATCTCTATGCGCGCAAGCCCCAGTTCTGCTCCGTCACCTATGGCGCGGGCGGCTCCACGCAGACGGGCACCTTCGCCATGGTGCGTGACATCCAGAACGAAGGCGTCAGCGCGGCATCGCATTTCTCCTGCGTGGGCGCCACGCACGACAAGGTGCGCGCCGAACTGCAGGAGCTGAAGGCCATGGGCGTGCGCCGCATCGTCGCGCTGCGCGGCGACCTGCCCAGCGGCTATGGCCTGGGTGGCGAATTCCAGTACGCCAGCGATCTCGTGGAATTCATCCGCCGCGAGTTCGGCGACTGGTTCCACATCGAGGTGGCGGCCTACCCGGAGGTCCATCCGCAGGCGAAATCCCCACAGTCCGATCTGGATGCGTTTGCGGCTAAAGTGCGCGCTGGCGCGGATTCCGCGATCACCCAATATTTCTACAATGCCGACGCCTACTGCCGTTTCGTTGATGCGGCGCGCGGCATGGGGCTTGATGCACCGGTTGTTCCCGGCATCATGCCCATCACCAGCTCTACGCAGCTGATGCGCTTCTCGGACGCCTGCGGCGCCGAGATCCCGCGCTGGATCCGCCTGCGTCTGCAGGCTTACGGAGATGACACGGCGTCCATTCGCGCCTTCGGCCTTGATGTCGTGTCCCGTCTATGCGAGCAGTTGCGCAGCCAGGGCGCTCCCGGGCTGCACTTCTATACGATGAACCAGAGCGTCGCCACGCTGGAAATCTGCGATCGATTGGGCCTTTGAGCGCGCAGCCACTGCGCCGGCCCCGGGCGACCCTCTAGAACTTGGGAACGGTCAGGCGTTCCCTGGAGGTTTTTGCCCATGGATCGTGGTTTTCGACGCCTGCACTGGCGCTGGCTGGCCATGTGCGCCATCACCGCCACCCTGGCTGGCTGCGCGCCGGCTCCCGTGGCACAAAGCGATGCCGAGTCCGGCGCCCTGACCGCAGGTGCGGCGGCAATGGATGAAGGCCAGACGCCAGCGGCCGTGCCCTCGGCCGGCAAGCGCGGTGGCCGCACATCGCGGGCCGCGCAGCCGGCCGGCAAATCCCCGGATGCCAAGCCCTCCGAGTCGGCCTCGCCCGAAGACAGTGCCGAGGCTCCCTCCAATCCCGACTTCGCCCTCGTGCCCTCGCGCGACAGCGACCAGCAAGGCCTGGCCTCCTGGTATGGCCCGGGCCTGCATGGCCGGCTGACCGCCAGCGGCGAGCGTTTCGACAAGGAAGAATTGACGGCCGCGCACCGCAGCTTTGCCTTCGGCAGCCGCGTCTGCGTGCGCAGCGCCGCCACGGGCAAGACAGTGGTGGTGCGCATCAACGACCGCGGGCCGTTTGCGCCTGGCCGCGTGATCGATCTGAGCCAGGCCGCAGCGCAGGAGCTGGGCATGGTCGGCCTGGGCATCAAGCCCGTGGAGCTGTGGCAGCTCGACGATGGTGAGCAGGAGTGCCCCGAAACCCTGGTCACGGCCAGGAAGGCCAAGTCCATCGAGAAGACGCAGCAGGCCAAGGCACAGGCACAGACAACACAGGCACGGACCCGGGTTCAGGCCAAGGCGCCGGTGCGTCCGCGTGTCCAGGCCAAGGCGCCTGCCCCCAGGCCCAATGCACGCACGGCCGTGGCCAGCCGTGCCGTCCCTGCCGCCAAGCCGGTGGCGAAGGCTGCGGCGCCCGCCGCTGCCTCGTCCACCGCAGTGGCCTCTGCGGCCTCGAACGCGCGCTGAACGGGCTCAGCCGCCGGATTCGAGCGTGAAGGCCGCGTTCTCGTCCTGACCGAGCAGCTTGACCAGCTGCGGCATGGCCGGCTTGAGCTGTTCCTTGAGATTGAACGGCGGATTGATCAGGAACATGCCGCTGGCCGGCAGGCCGCCGCGCTCCGAGGTCTTGTTGCTCTTGACCGTGAGCTCCACATGCAGCCAGCTCCTGCCGGCCTTGGTGGTCATGGTCTTCAGGCGGCGCGGCAGATCGTGCGCCTCGGGGCGCGGGATGATCGGATACCAGAACGCATACGTGCCTGTGGCAAAGCGCTTGAGGCTGTCGGCCGCCATGTCCAGCACCTTGGCGTAGTCGCTCTTGAGCTCGTAGCTGGGGTCGCACAGCACCAGGGCTCGGCGCGACGGCGGCGGCAGGAATTTCTTGATGCCCTCGAAGCCGTCCTCGTGCAGCACGGCCACCTGGCGGCCGGCTTCGAGCTGGGCAATGTTGCCGGCCAGCGAGCGCATGTCGGTGGGATGCAGCTCGAAGACCTTGAGCTTGTCGCGCTCCTGCACGCGCAGCAGGGACTGGATGATGAACGGCGAGCCTGGGTAGTTGCGCAGCTGCGCGCCCTGGTTGAAGGAGCGCACCGAGGCGATGTAGGCCTGCAGCACCGGGGCCAGCTCGGACTCCTTGGCCTGGGCCAGGCGCAGGATGCCGTCTGCGGCCTCGCCGCTCTTGTTGGCATAGTCGCCATCCAGACGGTACAGGCCGGCGCCGGCGTGCGTGTCCAGCACCGTAAGGGCGGCCTCCTTCTGGAGGAGGTATTGCAGGGTGGCGATCAGCACGGTGTGCTTGAGCACATCGGCATGGTTGCCTGCATGGAAGGCGTGGCGGTAACTGAACATAGGCGTGATGGTAACCAGCCGCGCTGGCGGGTGGACACCCATGGCGGCTGCAAGGTTGCCCGGCGCTGGCGCCTCGCGGCGAGGGCTGCCGGGGACTTGCGGATCGGGGGGATGGTGCGGTTGCGCCAGTTTTGTATAATGGCGGGCTTCGCAGCGATTTTATGGGTCCCGCGGCGAAGTTTACATCCCCGCCTAAGAGGCTTCCTTTTTGAAGAAGCACCGACCGCGGAAAAGGGCCCGCCAAACCTTTCTTGAAAGAGAAAACTCATGTCTACATTCAGCGCAAAGCCCGCTGAGGTGCAACACGAGTGGTTTGTGATTGACGCCACCGATAAGGTGCTCGGACGTGTCGCCAGCGAAGTGGCACTCCGTCTGCGCGGCAAGCACAAGGCCATTTACACACCTCACGTTGACACCGGCGACTTCATCGTCATCATCAACGCCTCCAAGCTCAAGGTCACCGGCACCAAGAACCTGGACAAGGTGTACTACCGCCACTCTGGTTTCCCCGGCGGCATCACTGCCACCAACTTCCGCGACATGCAGGCCAAGTTCCCCGGCCGCGCTCTGGAAAAGGCCGTCAAGGGCATGCTGCCCAAGGGTCCCCTGGGCTACGCAATGATCAAGAAGCTCAAGGTGTACGGCGGTGCTGAGCATCCCCACACCGCCCAGCAGCCCAAGGCTCTGGAAATCTAAGGAGACCTAGATGATTGGTGATTGGAACAATGGCACCGGCCGTCGCAAATCCAGCGTCGCACGCGTGTTCCTGAAGAAGGGCTCCGGCAAGATTACCGTGAATGGCAAGGACATTCAGGAATACTTCGGCCGCGAAACCTCGATCATGATCGCAAAGCAGCCCCTGGCTCTGACGAGCAACCTGGAAGCTTTCGACATTCAAGTGAACGTCCACGGTGGTGGTGAATCCGGCCAGGCCGGCGCTACCCGCCACGGCATCACCCGCGCCCTGATCGACTATGACGCAGCGCTCAAGCCCGTCCTGAGCCAAGCCGGCTTCGTGACGCGTGACGCTCGTGAAGTCGAACGTAAGAAGGTCGGCCTGCGCTCCGCACGCCGCGCCAAGCAGTTCTCCAAGCGTTAATCCGCTGGCACTGCAGGAAAGTCCCCCGGGGCTTTCCCCAGAAAAAAACCGCCTTTGCCGGCGGTTTTTTTCTGGGCGATGCAAACCTTTCTCATTCAGTGGGCAATGCCCCCACTTGCACTGTCGTCAAGCCGGCAGCCCCGGGAATTCCCGAGCCCTTTGCTGTACCATTCGGGCCAATTGAGAACTTCGGAGTATCCCCCATGAGCGCCGTCGCAGAAATCACCGAAACCACCACCGCCGAAATGCCCACCCCGATCGTCTTCACCGACAGCGCAGCTGCCAAGGTGGCCGATCTGATCGCCGAGGAAGGCAACCCTGACCTGAAGCTGCGCGTGTTCGTGCAAGGTGGCGGCTGCTCGGGCTTCCAGTACGGCTTCACCTTCGACGAGATCACCAACGAAGACGACACGACCATGACCAAGAATGGCGTGTCGCTGCTGATCGACGCCATGAGCTACCAGTACCTGGTGGGTGCCGAGATCGACTACAAGGAAGACCTGCAGGGCGCGCAGTTCGTGATCAAGAATCCCAACGCGTCCACCACCTGCGGCTGCGGATCGAGCTTCTCGGTGTAAGCCTTGTCGGCCGCGCTGCAGTGAAGCCCGCAGCAGCCCGCCGCACAACACGCCACCAACCGCCGCGCAGCAATGCGCAGGCGGTTTTTTAACGCCTGCGCCCTCCCTGCCTTGCCATGATTCCTGAAGACAAAAGCGCTTCCGCCTCCACCACATCCTCCTCGCGTTCGGTGCTCCTATGGCTCGTGGCCATCGGCTTTTTCATGCAGACGCTGGACGGCACCATCGTCAATACCGCGCTGCCCACCATGGCCGAGGCCCTGGGCGAGAGCCCGCTGCGCATGCAGTCCGTCATCGTCGCCTATTCGCTGACCATGGCCATGCTGATCCCGGCATCGGGCTGGATGGCCGACCGCTTCGGCACGCGGCGCGTCTACCTGTGGGCGATTGCGCTGTTCGTGCTGGGATCGGTGCTGTGCGCGATTGCGCCCAACCTGCAGCTGATGGTGGCCGCACGCGTGCTGCAGGGCATGGGCGGTGCGCTGCTCATGCCCGTGGGCCGGCTGGCCGTGCTGCGCGCCTTTCCGCGCGAGCAGTTCCTCAAGGCCATGAGCTTCGTGGCCATTCCCGGCCTGGTCGGGCCGCTGATCGGCCCCACGCTGGGCGGCTGGATGGTCGAGTACGTGAGCTGGCACTGGATCTTCCTGGTCAACGTGCCCGTGGGCCTGATCGGCCTGGCCGCTACGCTGCGCTTTATGCCCGTGGGCGACCGCTTTGCCGTCAAGCGCTTCGACGGCGTGGGCTATGCGCTGCTGGCCTTCGGCATGGTGGCCGTGTCGCTGGCGCTGGACAGCATGTCGGGCAAGGGCATCCATGGCGCCATGGTCTTCGTGCTGCTGATCTTCGGCCTGGCCAGCCTGGCTGCCTACTGGCTGCATGCGCTGCGCCGGCCAGACCCGCTGTTCGCCCCCGAGCTGTTTGCCGTGCGCAGCCTGCGCGTGGGCCTGCTGGGCAACCTGTTCTCGCGCCTGGGCAGCTCCTGCATGCCCTTCCTGATCCCGCTGGTGCTGCAGGTCTGCCTGGGCTTTTCGCCGCTGCAGGCCGGCATGATGATGCTGCCCACGGTGCTGGCCAGCATGGCCATGAAGCGCCAGACCACCACGCTGATCCAGCGCATCGGCTACCGCCGCGTGCTCATGGGCAACACCCTGGTGCTGTCGCTGATGATCGCCAGCTTCGGCACGGTCTCCACGGCGCTGCCGCTGTGGGTGGTCATCGTCCAGCTGCTGATCTTCGGCGCCACCAACTCCATGCAGTTCACGGCCATGAACACCGTCACGCTCAAGGACCTGGATGCCGGCAACGCCAGCAGCGGCAACAGCCTGCTGTCCATGGTGCAGATGCTGGCCATGGGCATGGGCGTGGCCGCCGCAGGTGCGGTGCTGGCCGGTTTCAGCGAATGGTTCGGCGGCGATACGCCGCAGCACACCCTCAATGCCTTCCGCGCCACCTTCGTCTGCATGGGCGCGGTGACGCTGGCCTCGACCATGATCTTCTCGCAGCTGGGCGACGATGAGGATGTGCGGCCCAAGCCTTTGGAGCCGGCCGAGCACGAGTGAGGGCTGTGCATAGCTTTTGAACCCTGAACCGCTGCAATCCACACTTTTGTTGCGGGTTTACCCTTGTTTTTGGCAAGGATATATGGCAGCCCGCATAGGAAATATCGAGGCCGTCTTATGCGTTTGGGCGGGGCTGGACTTAATCTCGGGTACATCCGCAGGACTTACGCAAGCAAGAACGCAAACACGCCATCGCCACAGGGCCAGCGGCTTTCTTCCTCGGAATTTGCGTAAGTCGTGATCCGAACAGTCCACGCACCAGCAGTTGCCCCCACGAGCATGAGCCAGAGCCCCAGTTCCCAACCCATCCGCTTCTATCACCGCGGCCAGATCGTCGAGGTACAGGGGCCGCATCCCACGCGCTCGGTGCTCGACTGGCTGCGCGGCGACGCGCGCTGCACCGGCACCAAGGAGGGCTGCAACGAAGGTGACTGCGGCGCCTGCACCGTGGTCATCGCCGAGCTGGCCGAAGACGGCGCGCCCGACGCCGTGGGCGGCCTGCAGCTGCAGACGGTCAATGCCTGCATCCAGTTCCTGCCCACGCTGCACGGCAAGGCGCTGTTCACGGTGGAGGACGTCAAGGGCCAGTGCGCCGGCAAGCAGGGCTGTGCCACGGGCGAGCCCGCAGGCGGTGCCGAGCTGCACCCCGTGCAGCAGGCGCTGGTGGACTGTCACGGCTCCCAATGCGGCTTTTGCACGCCGGGCTTCGTGATGTCGCTGTGGTCGGCCTACGAGCACCACCAGCAGGCCGGCACGCGTCCCTCGCGCCAGCAGCTGGCCGACGAGCTGTCGGGCAATCTGTGCCGCTGCACGGGCTACCGTCCCATCCTGGACGCAGGCCAGCGCATGTTCGACCTGCCCGCCACGCGCATGGCCACCGAACCCGTGGTGCAGGCGCTGCAGGGCCTGCGCGCGCAGGATGCCGGCTTGGACTACGCTGCGCCCAACGCCGCCCAGGGCGGCCGTGTGGACAGCTTCCACGCTCCGCGCACGCTGGACGAGCTGGCCGCCGTGTGCGAGGCCAAGCCCCGCGCTCGCCTGCTGGCAGGCTCCACCGATGTGGGGCTGTGGGTGACCAAGCAGTTCCGCGACCTGGGCGACATCGTCTATGTGGGCGACGTGGCCGAGATGAAGCGTGTCGAGGAACGCCACGGCGAAGGCAGCCTGGACGGCGGCGAGCTGTACATCGGCGCCGGTGCCTCGCTGGAATCGGCCTGGTCGGCGCTGTCGCAGCGCTTCGAGGGGCTGACCGATGTGTGGCTGCGCTTTGCCTCCGTGCCCATCCGCCATGCGGGCACCATGGGCGGCAACGTGGCCAATGGCTCGCCCATTGGCGACTCCCCGCCCGTGCTGATGGCGCTGGACGCGCAGATCGAGCTGCGCAAGGGCGCACGCGTGCGCCGCATGCCGCTGCATGACTTCTACCTGGACTACATGAAGAACCAGCTGGAACCGGGCGAGTTCGTGCAGGCACTGGCCGTGCCGCTGGACGCTGCACGGCGCCAGACCCGTGCCTATAAGATCAGCAAGCGCTTTGACTGCGATATCTCGGCGCTGTGCGCGGGGCTGGCCATCGAGCTCGATGGCGAGGTGGTGAAGTCCGCCCGCCTGGCCTTTGGCGGCATGGCCGCCGTGGTCAAGCGTGCGGCCCTGGCGGAGGCGGCCATCGTGGGCCAGCCCTGGGACCAGGCCGCAGTGAAGGCCGCCCAGGCCGCGCTGGCCCAGGACTTCAAGCCCATGTCCGACATGCGCGCCAGCGCCGACTACCGGCTCAAGGTGGCGCAGAACCTGCTGCAGCGCCTGTGGCTGGAGACACGTCTGCAGCAGCCGCTGCCGCTGCAGGCCACCAGCGTCTGGAGCGTGATGCCCCACGCAGTGCACCAAGGAGCCTGAAATGAACCGCCCCATCGACCCTTCCCTGCTGCACTCGTCCGAGGCCTTTGCGCATTACCTGAAGAACGCCGCCTTCCGCGTGGACGAGCGTGCCGAGGCCGGCGCCCACACCCAGGGCCAGCGCGTGGGCATCAGCCGCCCGCATGAGTCGGCCCATCTGCATGTGGCCGGCGAGGCCGCCTACATCGACGACCTGCCCGAGCTGGACGGCACGCTGCACTGCGCGCTGGGCCTGTCTCCCGTGGCCAATGGCCGGCTCAATGCGCTCAGGCTGGATGCCATCCGCGCCATGCCCGGCGTGGTGGCCGTGCTCACGGGCGAGGACATTCCCGGCGTCAACGACTGCGGCTCCATCATCCACGACGACCCCATCCTGTGCAGCGGCGAGATCCGCTACCTGGGCCAGCCGCTGTTCGCCGTGATCGCCGAAAGCCGCGAGGCGGCGCGTCTGGCTGCGGCCCAGGCCAAGGCGGCGGCCGACATCACGGCCGAGCCGCCCGTGCTCACGCCCCAGCAGGCGCATGAGCTGGGCCAGTACGTGCTGCCGCCCATGCACCTGGCGCGCAGCACGAATGAAGGCGGCGCGCGCCGCGCCATGGACGAGGCGCCGCACCGCCTGAAGTCCTCGTTCTACGTGGGCGGCCAGGAGCAGTTCTACCTGGAAGGCCAGATCAGCTACGCCATTCCCAAGGAGGACGGCGCCGTCCACCTGTACTGCTCCACCCAGCACCCCAGCGAGATGCAGCACCTGGTGGCCCATGCGCTGGGCGTGGCCTCGCACGCCGTGCATGTGGAGTGCCGCCGCATGGGCGGCGGCTTCGGCGGCAAGGAGTCGCAGTCGGCCCTGTTCGCCTGCGTGGCCTCGGTGGCCGCGACGCGGCTGCGCCGCCCCGTCAAGCTGCGCCTGGACCGCGATGACGACTTCATGATCACGGGCCGCCGCCACTGCTTCTGGTACGAGTACGAGGTGGGCTACGACGACGAGGGCCGCATCCTCGGCGCCGAGATCTCCATGGTCTCGCGCGCCGGCCACTCGGCCGACCTGTCCGGCCCCGTGATGACGCGCGCGCTGTGCCACTTCGACAACACGTACTGGCTGCCCGATGTGTCCATGCACGGCTACTCCGGCAAGACCAATACGCAGAGCAATACGGCGTTCCGCGGCTTCGGCGGCCCGCAGGGCGCGATCGCCATCGAGAACATCATGGAGACGGTGGCGCGCGAGCTGGGGCGCGACGCGCTCGACGTGCGCCGCGTCAACTTCTACGGCAAGACCGAGCGCAACGTCACGCCCTATAGCCAGGTCGTGACCGACAACATCATCCACGAGCTGGTGGCCGAGCTGGAAACCTGCAGCGACTACCGCGCGCGCCGCGATGCCATCGCCGAGTTCAACGCGGCCAGCCCCGTGCTCAAGCGCGGCCTGTCGCTGACGCCGCTCAAGTTCGGCATCTCCTTCAACGTCAAGCACTTCAACCAGGCCGGCGCCCTGGTCCATGTCTACAACGACGGCTCCATCCTCGTGAACCACGGCGGCACCGAGATGGGCCAGGGCCTGAACACCAAGGTGGCCCAGGTCGTGGCGCACGAGCTGGGCGTGGGCTTCGGGCGCGTGCGCGTCACGGCCACCGACACCACCAAGGTGGCCAACACCTCGGCCACGGCGGCATCGACGGGGGCCGACCTCAACGGCAAGGCCGCGCAGGACGCGGCGCGCCAGATCCGCGAGCGCCTGGCCGCCTGCGCCGCAGAGCGCCATGGCGGTCGCGCGGAGGACGTGCGCTTTGCCAACGACCAGGTCCACGTCAACGGCAAGGTGCTGGACTTCAAGGCCGTGGTGGGCGAGGCCTACATCGAGCGCGTGCAGCTGTGGTCCGACGGCTTCTATGCCACGCCCGGCCTGTCGTGGAACAAGGACACCATGCAGGGCCGGCCCTTCTTCTACTACGCCTACGGTGCCGCCGTGAGCGAGGTGGTGGTGGACACGCTGACCGGCGAGTTCAAGCTGCTGCGCGCCGACGTGCTGCACGATGTGGGCCGCTCGCTGAACCCCGCCGTGGACGTGGGCCAGGTCGAGGGCGCCTTCATCCAGGGCATGGGCTGGCTGACCACGGAAGAGCTGGTCTGGCACCCGCTAAGCGGCAAGCTCACCACGCACGCCCCGAGCACCTACAAGATCCCGACGGCCAACGACTGCCCGCCCGTGTTCAACGTGCGGCTGTTCGAGGGCGACAACTTCGAGGACTCCATCCACCGCAGCAAGGCCGTGGGCGAGCCGCCGCTGCTGCTGCCGTTCTCGGTGTTCTTCGCCATCCGCGATGCCATCTCGGCCGCGGGCGGGCACCGCAGCAACCCGCCGCTGCAATCGCCGGCCACGCCGGAATCCATCCTGCGCGCCATCGAGGCCGTGCAGGCCGCCGGGAGCTGAGCGGACCGGCGCCGCCCCCTCATTCCTTGAATCCGCGCGCAGCGATGCGCGCAACCAGGTCCATGGCCGCCCGGCAGGGTGCCATGCCTTGTGCCGGCCTGGACAGCCGGTGCTCAACCCTGGGCGCTTTCACAACCGTTGCGCCCCGCATGCGAAAACAACACGGAGACAATGCGATGAACTGGATGGAACGGGTGTTCAAGCTCAGTGAGCACGGCACCAATGTAAGAACCGAGCTGGTCGCGGGCCTGACGACCTTTCTGACGATGGCCTACATCATCTTCGTCAATCCCTCGATCCTGGGGGATGCGGGGATGCCCAAGGGGGCCGTCTTCGTGGCCACCTGCCTGATCGCGGCGCTGGGCACGACCATCATGGCGCTGTACGCCAACTATCCCATTGCGCTGGCGCCGGGCATGGGCCTGAACGCCTATTTCGCCTACGTGGTGGTGCTGCACATGGGCTTCACCTGGCAGGCCGCGCTGGGCGCGGTCTTCGTCTCGGGCTGCCTGTTCCTGCTGGTGACGCTGTTCGGCCTGCGGGAGCTGATCATCAAGGGCATACCGCAGTCCATACGCATAGCGATCACCGTGGGCATCGGCCTGTTCCTGGCGCTGATCGCGCTCAAGAGCGCGGGCATCGTCGCCGCATCGCCGGCCACCTTCGTGACCCTGGGCGACCTGCACAAGCCCGAAGTCATCCTGGCTTCGCTGGGCTTTCTGATCATCGTGGTGCTGGACCGCCTGAAGGTGCCGGGCGCCATCCTGATCGGTATCGTCGTGGTCACCGTGGCCTCGTTCTTCTTCGCGGGCAACGAGTTCCACGGCGTGTTCTCGGCGCCGCCCTCCATCGCGCCCACCTTCCTGCAGCTGGACATCAAGTCCGCGCTGACGGGCGGCATCCTCAACGTGGTGCTGGTGTTCTTCCTGGTCGAGCTGTTCGATGCCACGGGCACGCTGATGGGTGTGGCCAAGCGCGCGGGCCTGCTGGTGCCCAGCCGCATGGGCCGCTTCAACCGCTCGCTGCTGGCCGACAGCGGCGCCATCTTCGCGGGCTCGCTGCTGGGCACCTCCAGCACCACGGCCTACGTGGAAAGCGCGGCCGGCGTGCAGGCCGGCGGCCGCACGGGCCTGACGGCGCTGACCGTGGCCGCGCTCTTCCTGTGCTGCCTGTTCCTGTCGCCGTTGGCCGGCGTGGTGCCCGGCTACGCCACGGCGCCCGCGCTGTTCTTCGTGGCCTGCCTGATGCTCAAGGAGCTGACCGAGATCGAATGGGGCGAGACCACCGAGGCCATCCCCGCCGCCGTCACGGCCCTGCTCATGCCCTTCACCTACTCGGTGGCCAATGGCCTGGCCTTCGGCTTCATCACCTATGCCGCGCTCAAGCTGTTCACGGGCCGTTCCAAGGAAGTGCACTGGATGGTGTGGCTGATCGGCGGCGTCTTCCTCTTCAAGTTCGTATATATAGGCGGATAGCACCCCCTGAGGCGCTTACGCGCCTTCCCCCGTATGCACGGTGCCCTCTCTCGCTTCGCGGGAGGGGGACGACGCCCTCGCCGCGAGGCGGCTCTTGCTCGGCGTCCCTGCTTTTGGGCCGCGCCAGTTTCATAGGCTTTGGGCTCAGGCAAGATGTTTGGTGGGCCCATGCTTGGCGGATGCCTTGCATGGTTTTTTTATGCGGGGTGGATGGCGCCCAGGATGCGCGGGCCGCGTGCGCCTGTGACGGCCGGCAGGTTGCCGGGCAGGCCCAGCAGGGCCTGGCGCGCCAGCCAGGCGAAGGCGGCGGCCTCCACCTGCTGCGGCGGCAGGCCGCGCGCGGCCGTGGTGTCCACGGCCACGCCGGGCAGCAGGGCGGCGATGCGCTGCATCAGCTGCGTGTTGAAGGCGCCGCCGCCGCATACCAGCAGCTCGCCGCCGCCACGCCCGAAGCGCTGCACGGCACCGGCGCAGGCGCGGGCCGTGAATTCGGTGAGCGTGGCCTGCACGTCGGCGGGGCGGGCATCGGCGGCGCTGGTTGCACTGGCTGCACTGGCGGAAAGATGGCCGGCCAGCCAGTCCGCGTGGAACAGGTCGCGCCCCGTGCTCTTGGGTGGCGGCTGCTGAAGGAAAGGCTCGGCCAGCAGGCGGTCGAGCAGGGCGGGCAGCACCTGGCCCGTGGCCGCCCACTGGCCGCCGTCGTCATAGGGCTGGCCAGTGTGGGTCTGGCACCAGCCGTCCATCAGCGCATTGCCGGGGCCGCAGTCGAAGCCCAGCACCGTGCCATCGCCGGCCAGCACGCTGAGATTGGCAATGCCGCCGATGTTGAGCACCAGCACCGTCTCGCCGGGCCGGCCGAACACGCCCTGGTGGAAGGCGGGCACCAGTGGCGCACCCTGGCCGCCAGCGGCCACGTCGCGGCTGCGCAGGTCGGCCACCACGGCAACGCCGCTGAGCTCGGCCAGCAGGGCCGGGCTGTTGAGCTGCAGCGTGTAGCCCGTGCCGTCGAACATCTGCGGCCGGTGGCGCACGGTCTGGCCGTGGGCGCCGATGGCCGCGATCTGGCCGGGCGCCAGGCCCGTGGCCTGCAGCAGCTCCCGCACCACCTCGGCATAGCTGCGCGCCAGCGCATTGGCCGCCAGCGCCGCGCGGTGCAGCTCGTCGCGGCCCTCGGGGGTGTTCAGGACCAGCAGCTCGGCGCGCAGCGCGGCATCAAAGCCCCGGCTGGCATGCCACAGCACCTGCGTGCCTTCGGCAAAGTCCACGAGAACGCCGTCCACCCCGTCGAGCGAGGTGCCGGACATCAGGCCGATGCAGTAGCGGTGGGCGATGGGGGAGGGGGCTGGCTGGTTCATGCCGGCAATGGTAGCCCTGCGGGACCCCGGGGCTGGCGATCACAAAAGGATGCGTCTGAAACAACAAAGGCTGCCAGGGCAGCCTTTGGAGGGGGGGCAGTGCTCAGCGCTCGGTGGCCAAGGCCAGCGCCTCGTTCGATGCCTGCAGCTCGATGCGCATCTGCGCGGCCATCTTGTCGAAGGCGGCGCGGCCGGCCTTGGAGACGGGGCGGGCGGCATCGGTGGCCTGGACGATGGTCATGGGGTCGCGGTGCTCGCCATTGACGCGGAACTCGAAGTGCAGGTGCGGGCCCGTGGCCCAGCCCGTGGAGCCCACGTTGCCGATGATGTCGCCCTGTTCCACGCGCTGGCCGCGCGTGACGCCGATGTGGCTCAGGTGGGCATAGACCGTGGTGTGGTTGTTGGCGTGGTCCACGAAGATCACGTTGCCGTAGCCGTTCTGCACTCCCGCGAAGGAGACGGTGCCGTCGCCCACGGTGCGTACCTTGGTGCCCGTGGGCGCCGCGAAGTCCGTTCCCAGGTGGGCTCGCCAGGTCTTGTGGATGGGGTGCATGCGCATGGCAAAGCCGCTGCTGATGCGCGAGAACTCCACGGGCGAGGTCAGATAGGCCTGGCGGCGGCTCTTGCCGTCCATGGTGTAGTAGTCGCCCTTGGCCTTGCCTTCGTCCTGGAACCACAGGGCCTGCACGACCTTGCCGTTGTTGTGGAACTCGGCGCTGAGCACGCGGCCCGCGCGCAGCGGCTCGCCATCGGCTTCCAGCGATTCGTAGACCACCGAGAAGCGGTCACCCTTGCGCAGGCCGCGGCGGAAGTCCACGTCGCCCTGGAAGATGTCGGCCATCTGCATGGCCACGGCATCGGGAATGGAGGCCGCGTCGGTGGCGGCGAACAGCGAGCTGCGGATGATGCCGCCGGCCAGGCGCGGCGAGGCGGTCAGCTTGCCCGTCTCGATGCGTGTGCTCAGTTCATTGTTCTTGCGCTCGACCACGAGGCGGCGGAAGCTGCCGTCCTCGTCGGGTGCCCAGCGCACGGTCAGCAGGGACAGCTGGTGGTCGGGCGTGGTCTCGGCCGTCACCAGGCGGCCGGCGCGGCCCAGCACATGCTGGCGCACCTGGTCGTTGCCGCGCATGAAGGCGGCGGCGGCCGGATCGGCCACGCCCAGGCGCTGCAGCAGGGTTTCGGCCGTGTCGCTGCCGCGCGTGTATTCGGAACGGTACAGGGACATGCCCTGCACGCTGTCGGTCAGCTCGGCCAGGGTCTGGCCTTCGGCCAGCGATTCCACGGGCGTGGAGAGCATGCGCACCGGCAGGTCGGCCGGATCGGGTCCCAGGTTGGCCACGGCGAAGGCACCGCCGCCGCCCGTGAGCAAGATGGCTGCCAGTGCCGCGGTGACACGCTTGGGGTGTTGCTGGATCACGGAGGTCAGCCGCGCAACAAGAGCACCGCTGGCATGGTTCAAGCCATATTTCACAACATCAGATCCTTGGGTTGCGCGCATCCGGCCTGGGGGCCGGACAGCATCGCAGCGGCGGGATACGCTCTCCAGACGGGCAACAAGTCCGCGCTCTGTGGTGCGGAAAGGCGGGCGTCTAGAATTCGCCGCAGCGGGAAAATCCCCGGAGTATACCGACGCGGTCCTACGCGGCCTGGCGAAAAACCCTTATGAATCAATCTGCTGTTACAACATACCCGGTCACTGAAGGTGTAGGCCAAGCGCTTGAAACCACCCTGCGCGGCGTGGATGAGCTGCTGCCCCAGGCGGACTGGGTGCAAAAGCTGGCCCGTTCCGAGGCCACCGGCGTGCCGCTGCGCATCAAGCTGGGCCTGGACCCGACGGCGCCCGACATCCATCTGGGCCACACCGTGGTGCTCAACAAGATGCGCCAGTTGCAGGACCTGGGCCACCAGGTGATCTTCCTGATCGGCGACTTCACCACCCTGATCGGCGATCCTTCGGGCCGCAACAGCACGCGCCCGCCGCTGACGGCCGAGCAGATCAAGGTCAACGCCGAGACCTACTACACCCAGGCCGCCAAGGTGCTGGACCCGGCGCGCACCGAGGTGCGCTACAACAGCGAGTGGTGCGACAAGCTGGGCGCGCGCGGCATGATCGAGCTGTCGGCCAAGTACACGGTGGCCCGCATGATGGAGCGCAACGACTTCCACCAGCGCTTCACCGAGGGCAGCTCCATCAGCCTGCATGAATTCCTCTACCCGCTGCTGCAGGGCTATGACTCGGTGGCGCTGCGAGCCGACCTGGAAATGGGCGGCACGGACCAGAAGTTCAACCTGCTCATGGGTCGCCACCTGCAGCAGGAATACGGGCAGGACACGCAGTGCGTGCTCACCATGCCGCTGCTGGTGGGCCTAGACGGCGAGCACAAGATGTCCAAGTCCAAGAACAACTACATCGGCATCACCGAGGACGCCAACACCATGTTCGCCAAGGTGCTGAGCATCTCGGACACGCTGATGTGGAACTGGTACACCCTGCTGTCGTTCAAGAGCCTGGCCGAGATCGCCGCGCTCAAGGCCGAGGTGGAAGGCGGGCGCAATCCCAAGGACGCCAAGGTGCTGCTGGCCAAGGAAATCACGGCGCGCTTTCACAGCGCGGCGCTGGCCGATGCGGCCGAGCAGGATTTCAACAACCGCAGCAAGGGCGGCATTCCCGACCAGATCGACGAGGTCAGCCTGTCGGGCGCGCCGCTGGGCATCGGTGCCCTGCTCAAGCAGGCCAACCTGGCGCCTTCGACCAGCGAGGCGAACCGCCTGATCGACGGCGGCGGCGTGCGCGTGGACGGCACGGCCATCAGCGACCGGGGCCTCAAGCTCGAAGCCGGCACCTATGTGGTGCAGGTGGGCAAGCGCAAGTTTGCGCGCGTGACGCTGGGCTGATGACCGCGCCGGGCCATGCGCCCGGCTGCGCAGGAATGAAGGACGCCGGCATGCCCGCGTCCTTTTTTCATCGCCGGGCCGCCCCAAGGTGAAAACGGCCCCTCGGGGGGCAGCGAACCTTGCACAGCAAGGGGCGCGTGAGGGGGCATTTTTCAAGCCGGGGGCGATTCGACGGTTTCGCGCGTGACCTCGGCCTGCTCCTGCAGCCACCGGCAGAAGGCGGCCACCTCGGGGCGTGCGGCGCTGCGCGGGCCCACGATCAGCCAGTAGGCCAGCGGCGATTCCAGCCGGTGCGCGGGCAGCACCTCGACCAGGTCGCCAGCCGCCAGCGCATCGGCCACCAGCGGCAGCCGCGCAATCGCCAGGCCCTGTCCGGCCAGTGCGGCCTGCACGATCTGGTGGGCGTAGTTGAAGTACAGCCAGCGCGGCGGCTGCAACTGGTCGCAGCCCTGCACGCCGAACCAGCGCTGCCAGCCCAGCCACTCCAGCTGGGGCATGCGGTGGGCGTCGCCGGTCTCGATCAGCGTGTAGCGGGCCGCGTCGGCCGGCGTCCTGAGCGGCGGGCCGCCGGCCAGCAGGCGCGGGCTGGCCACCACGGCCAGCTGCTCGCCGAACAGGCGCTGCGCCTGGGGCCAGCCGTCGCCCGCGCGGCCGTAGCGCAGTGCCAGGTCCACGTCGGTGGTGTCCAGGTCCATCACGGTGTCGCTGGTGTCGATGCGGATGTCGATATCGGGCCAGGCGCGCTGGAAGGACTCCAGGCGCGGGATCAGCCACATGGCGGCAAAGCTGGCCCAGGTGGTGATGGCCACGCTCTTGCGGCCCACGGTCTGGCGGATCTGGCGCACCGAGGCGTCGATCTGCTCCAGCGCGGGCGCCACCGAGCGCAGCAGCTGGGCGCCGGCCCCGGTCAGCTCCACGGCGCGCGTGTGACGCAGGAACAGCGGCACGCCGACTTCATCCTCCAGCGACTGGATCTGGCGGCTCACGGCCGACTGCGTCAGCGACAGCTCGTCGGCGGCCGCGCGGAAATTCAGGTGCCGGGCCACGGCCAGGAAGGCACGCAGATGGCCGGCTCCGATGGCGCGTGTGCGCAGCAGGGGAACGGGTGCAGTGGTGGCATGGGGCATGGCGCCGCCAGCATACGTCAATCGTGTGACCGGCCGCAGCCCTTGGCGGACAGATAATCGGCGGCGTTGCCGGCACAGGTTCTGGCGTTTTGGATGAATCACCTATGACAGCACCTCTGGATCTCGTCATCATGGCCGCGGGCAAGGGCACGCGCATGAAAAGCCGCCTGCCCAAAGTCCTTCAGCGCCTGGCGGGGCGCCCGTTGCTGGGCCATGTGCTTTCCACGGCGGCGCAGCTGGATGCGCGCTCGGCCGTGGTGGTCACGGGCCACGGCGCGGACCAGGTGGAGCCCGCCATGGCGGCGGCCTGCCAGGGCGGCTCCATGGCGCTGAAGTTCGTGCGCCAGGAGCCGCAGCTGGGCACGGGCCATGCGGTGCAGCAGGCCGTGCCTGCGCTGGCGGGCGACGGCATGGTCATCGTGCTCTCGGGCGATGTGCCGCTGACGCAGGCCGACACGCTGCGCGCCCTGGTCGATGCGGCCGATGGCCAGCGGCTGGCGCTGCTGACCGTGCGCCTGCCCGATCCCACGGGCTATGGCCGCATCGTGCGCGGCGAAGACGGCACGGTGCAGCGCATCGTCGAGCAAAAGGATGCCAATGACGCCCAGCGCGCCATCCAGGAAATCTACAGCGGCATCATGGCCGTGCCGGCCCGCCACCTGGCCGGCTGGCTGGCCCGCCTGACCAATGACAACGCCCAGGGCGAGTACTACCTGACCGACGTGGTCGCCATGGCCGTGGCCGACGGCGTGCCCGTGGTCGCGCACTGCATTGCCGACCCGGTGCAGGTGGCCGGCGTCAACAGCCCGCTGCAGCTGGCCGAGCTGGAGCGCGCCCACCAGGGCGCCCAGGCCCGCACGCTGATGGAGCAGGGCGTGCGCCTGGCCGACCCCGCGCGCTTTGACCTGCGCGATGACCCGCGCACCGGCCGCGCGGCCCGCCTGGCCTGCGGGCAGGATGTGGAGATCGACGTGGGCTGCATCTTCAGCGGCCATGTGGAGATTGGCGAAGGCGCGCGCATCGGCGCCTATTGCAGCATTGCCAACGCCACGATTGCGGCGGGCGCCGTCATCCATCCGTACACGCATGTCGATGGCGAGAAGGCCGGCGTCAGCGTGGGCGAGGGCGCCCTGGTGGGCCCGTTTGCGCGCCTGCGCCCCGGGGCGCAGCTGGGCCGCGAAGTGCACATCGGCAACTTCGTCGAGGTCAAGAACTCCGTGCTGGCCGATGGCGCCAAGGCCAACCACCTGGCCTACCTGGGCGATGCCACGGTGGGCGAGCGCGTCAACTACGGCGCCGGCTCCATCACGGCCAACTACGACGGCGTGAACAAGCACCGCACGGTGATCGAGGCCGACGTGCACATCGGCAGCAACTGCGTGCTGGTGGCGCCCGTCACCATTGGCGCGGGCGGCACGGTGGGCGGCGGCTCCACGGTCACCAAGAGCACCGAGCCCGGCGTGCTCACGGTATCGCGGGGCAGGCAGGTGAGCATCACCAGCTGGAAGCGCCCGGTCAAACTGCCCAAGTCCTGAGTCTTCCGAGACACGTGGGCTCGAGGGCCCGCATCGCCGGCGGGTCCCGTACGGGGCAAGCCGATTTTCCGAATTCCTGACCCTGTTCATGCCATGACGGAACCTTTCGCCCACCCTCCGCCCGACCCTGCCGCCGACCTGCAAGGCCCGCCCCGCACGCTGCAGGACGCGCTGGAGCGCCTGGCCCAGCGCGAGCAGGAGCTGCAGGCCCTGCGCGCCGCGCAGCAGGAATGGCTGCACGCGGTGTCGCACGACCTGCGCGCGCCGCTGCGCCATGTGCTGTCCTTCGGCCCCCTGGTGGACGAGCTGCTGTCGCAGGCCGCGCCTTCGCCGCAGGAGCTGCAGGAGGCACGCGGCTTCCTGCAGACCATGGACCAGTCCGCCCGACGCATGGGCGGCATGCTCGACGGCCTGCTGGCCCTGGCGCGCGCCGCCCGCACGCCCATGCAGTGGCAGCCCATTGCCTTGCAGGAACTGCTGGAGCAGGCGCGCACGGCGGTGCTGGCGCAGCCGCGCTGGGCGGCCTGCGGCGCGGCGGCGCGGCTGCAATGGAGCCTGCCGCAGCAAAGTCCCGCCGTGCGTGCCGACGCGGCCCTGCTGCGCCAGGTGCTGGAGGCGCTGCTGGACAACGCCGTCAAGTTCACCCAGCCCGTGGCCCAGCCGCGCATTGCCATCGATGTGGAACGCCATGCCGACGGCGGCATCACGCTCAGCGTGACGGACAACGGCGTGGGGTTCGACCCCTCGCGTGCGGGCGCGCTGTTCGGCATCTTCCAGCGCATGCACCGTGAGTCGGAGTTTCCGGGCCTGGGCACGGGCCTGGCCCTGGTGCGCGGCGTCATGCGCCGCCACGGCGGCGAGGCCACCATCCGCGCCACGCCGGCGGGCGGCTGCAGCGTATGCCTGAACTGGCCCGGCGGCGAAGTGCGGCGCACGGATCGCGGGCTCTGAGTCTGCCTGCCGCTGGCGCCAGCCCTCAGATCAGCGTGTCGTCCGGCTCGGGCTGGTGTGCCTGGCGCGAGGCCTCGCTGCCCGCGTCCGTGCCCGACCTGGTGGGCGCGCTGCCGGCCATCAGCGGCGCAGCAGGTATCACCTGGTCGCGCCCGGCGTCCTTGGCGCTGTAGAGCGCGCTGTCGGCCGCATTGATCCAGTCCTTGACCGACAGAAAGCTGGGGTCCGCCGCCGCCACGCCAATGCTGGCGCTGACGCGCAGATGCGGGTGCTCGCGCACGCGCAGCTGGCTCAGCTGGTTGCGTATGCGCAGGGCCACCGCATAGGCATCGTCCAGATGGGTGTGCATGCACAGCACGGCGAATTCATCGCCTCCGTAGCGGCCGGCCGCGTCATGCGATCGCAGGCAGTGCCGGATGGTCAGGCCGATGGCCTGCAGCACCTCGTCACCCACGGTGTGCCCAAAGCTGTCGTTGATGCGCTTGAAGTGGTCTATGTCCACGATCAGCAGGCAGGCCGAGGTCTGCGTCTGCCGGTAGTCGCGCAGCGCGGCGCGCGCCTTCTGCCACCAGTAGTCGCGGCTGTACAGCGTGGTCAGGGGGTCGATGCGGCTGAGCACCTGCAGCTTCACGTTCTGTCGTGCCAGCTTGCGCACCAGCTGGCGCGTGGACCAGCTGGAGAACACGCTGTGCAGCAGGAGCAGGGGCAGCATGCTCAGCTGCACTGCCAGGCTGGCCTCCCACTCGGGCGCGGGCCGCAGCAGCAGGGCCCCCGCGGCGGCGGCCAGGAAGGTGGCGAACAGCGATTGCAGCCAGCCGTCGCGCGTGGCCGTGTGGTTGCGGTCTGCAATGCTGATGGCCAGCAGCGCAATGCTGGGCAATGCACAGAAATGCATGACGGGAATCCAGCTGCCGATGATCAGCGCATCTATCTTCAGATTGGCGTGTTCGGCGCGGTGGCTGTCACGGCTGTGGCGGGCGTGGAGAAAGGCGATGTGCGGCCAGACCAGGGCGCTCACCAGCACAAAGCCCCAGACAGCCGTGCTGGCGCCCAGCTCGGTCATGGTCGTGCCCACGACGAGGCCACCCAAAGCCATGCTGGAGACGCGCAAGGGATAGGTGCGGCGATGGATGCGCTGGCGCAAGGACATGGCGGTGCGAGCCGAGTGCGCGCCGATTGCCTAGCGCGTCAGAAAGTGTTGTTGCATCAATTTGTATCATTGTCCCCGTGCGTGCGCAACGCCTTAAAGTCCAACGTTGCCCAAAGTTGGCGTTCGGGACACATTGCAGGCTTGCTGTCCTACGCAGTCCCGCCGCCGCGCAGTTTCCTGATGCGCACAATTACTCGCAAAATCAAGCGTCCTGGCCTCATTGGGCGCCTGTTCCGGGATTTGCCGGCGGCAGCGGCATGGCGGTGGAGAACTTGGCGCGCCTGACGCTGAAAAAACTCTTGACATTGCGCACGTTGGCGTCGCCCGTGAATAGCGCCCGGCTCAACTCCAGGTAGGCCGGCATGTCGGGCGCGGCCACCACGAGGATGAAATCAGGCCCCGCCGATACGCGCCAGCACTGCTGCACGGCGTCCAGCGCCACGGCGCGGCGCTCGAATCCGTCCAGCGCGTCACTGTCCTGGCGGTCCAGCGAGACCTCCACAATGGCCTGCAGCCCATGGCCCAGGGCGGCGGCCAGGCGTTCGGGCTGCAGGATGGCCACCTGCCGCTCGATCAGCCCGGACTCCTGCAGCCGCCGCACGCGGCGCAGGCAGGTGGGCGGCGACAGCTGCAGCAGCGCGGCCAGTGCCTGGTTGCTGCGGCTGCAGTCTTCTTGCAGCAGCTGCAGCAACTGCAGGTCGGTAGCGTCCAGCTGAATGGAATTTTGGTTCATTTTGTTATTTGTATTGAAATAATATTTCTTGAATGCCTGATGATGAAATATTAGTTCAATAGATAAGGAAATCTGGAGAGAAATTTCTTTTCAACCTGCGTAGCATCCGTCGTCATCTCGAAACAAGGAGCTTGTCCATGTGTGGCATCGTCGCAGCGGTTTCCTTCCGCGATATCGTCCCCGTTCTCGTCCAGGGCCTGCAGCGCCTGGAATATCGCGGCTATGACTCCTGCGGCGTGGCCGTGCAGGCGCTGGACGCACAGGGCGTGCACAGCCTGGGCCTGCGGCGCGCCCGCTCCACGGCGCGCGTGGCCGAACTCATGGACCAGGTGCAACAGGACAAGGTCATCGGCCACACCGGCATTGCCCACACGCGCTGGGCCACGCATGGCGAGCCGGCGGTGCGCAACGCCCATCCGCATTTCAGCCACGGCCCTGGCGTCTCGCCCGTGGCCGACACCGACCAGCCGGCCCGCGTGGCCCTGGTGCACAACGGCATCATCGAAAACTACGAAGCCCTGCGCGCCGAGCTGCAGTCCAAGGGCTATGTCTTCGCCAGCCAGACGGACACCGAGGTCATCGCCCACCTGGTGGACAGCCTCTACGGCGGCGACCTGTTCGAGGCCGTGCAGGCCGCCACGCAGCGCCTGCATGGCGCCTTTGCCATCGCCGTCATGCACAAGGACGAACCGCAGCGCGTGGTGGGCTCGCGCGCCGGCTCGCCGCTGATCCTGGGCGTGGGCCAGGACGGTGCCGAACACTTCCTGGCCAGCGACGCCATGGCCCTGGCCGGCGTGACCGACCAGATCGTCTACCTGGAAGAGGGCGACATCGTGGACCTGCAGCCTGGCCGCTACTGGCTGGTGGGCAAGGGCGGCGAGCGGCTGGCGCCCGAGCAGCGCCCCGTGCGCACCGTGCACGCCCACAGCGGCGCGGCCGAGCTGGGTCCCTACCGCCACTACATGCAAAAGGAAATCTTCGAGCAGCCGCGCGCCATTGCCGACACGCTGGAAGGCGTGCAGGCCATCGTGCCCGAGCTGTTCGACGGCGTGGCCTCGGACGGCAAGGCCGGCACTTCGGCCTGGCGCGTGTTCAAGGAGATCGACCGCGTGCTCATCCTGGCCTGCGGCACCAGCTACTACAGCGGCTGTACGGCCAAGTACTGGATCGAGTCGCTGGCCGGCCTGCCCTGCAGCGTGGAAGTGGCCAGCGAATACCGCTACCGCACCAGCGTTCCCCATCCCAAGACCCTGGTCGTCACCATCAGCCAGTCGGGCGAGACCGCCGACACCCTGGCCGCGCTGCGCCATGCTCAGAACCTGGGCATGAAGCACACGCTGACCGTCTGCAACGTGGCCACCAGCGCCATGGTGCGCGAATGCGAGCTGGCCTACATCACGCGCGCCGGCGTGGAGATCGGCGTGGCCTCCACCAAGGCCTTCACCACCCAGCTGGCGGGCCTGTTCCTGCTGACCCTGGCCCTGGCCCAGTCGCAAGGGCGGCTGAGCGAGGAAAAGGAGCAGCAATATCTGGCCGCCATGCGCCACCTGCCCGTGGCCCTGCAATCCGTGCTGGCGCTGGAGCCCCAGGTCATCAGCTGGTCCGAGGACTTCGCCAAGCGCGAGAACGCGCTCTTCCTGGGCCGTGGCATCCACTACCCGATTGCGCTGGAAGGCGCGCTCAAGCTCAAGGAAATCAGCTACATCCACGCCGAGGCCTATCCGGCCGGCGAGCTCAAGCACGGCCCGCTGGCCCTGGTGGACAGCGCCATGCCCGTGGTCACGGTGGCGCCCAATGACGAACTGCTGGAAAAGCTCAAGAGCAACATGCAGGAAGTGCGTGCGCGCGGCGGCGTGCTCTATGTGCTGGCCGATGCCAAGACCAACATCGAAAGCAGCGAAGGCATGCACGTCATCCGCATGCCCGAGAACTACGGCGCGCTCAGCCCCATCCTGCACGTGGTCCCGCTGCAGCTGCTGGCCTACCACACGGCCTGCGCACGCGGCACCGATGTGGACAAGCCGCGCAACCTGGCCAAGAGCGTGACGGTGGAGTGAGGCGGGGGCCGGGGTAGGGCGCATATTCTGGGTAATTAAAGTCGTGAACACGCAATTAAAGTCGTAAACAAGCCTCCAGGATTCATGCAGATCTGCGCCGTGGTCGTTTACAAGGGTAAAACCGTAAACCGAATCAGACGGCTAGTGCAGACATAGATATGCGGAGGTAACCATAGCCTGGTTTAGGTTTGTTGCTATAAAAAGAGCGCACATTTGGGGCGCTCTTTTTTTGTTTCACGAGGACTCCAGCTCGGCAATTCGCTGGACTACGCCAAGGCTCGATACAGCAGGTTTATCAATAACTTAGGCGAGTTCAACATATGCCGGTGCTTTCCGAAGCTTGACCCGGCTTCCTCTCGCATGGCTCCCATGCGGCTCTTGGAAACCGGGCTTTCCGAGGAGTCATCATGGCGAAGATCAAGCTCACCAAGTCCGCAGTCGATGCGGCACAACCTCAAGACAAGGCCATCGAACTGCGGGACACCGTGGTGCCCGTCTTCCTGTGCAAGATCACCCCGGCGGGCCGCAAGGTGTTCATGCTTCAGTACCGCACGAACGCCGGCGAGCGCCGCAAGCTCGCCTTGTAGCAGTACGGGGAACTGACGGTCGATCAGGCACGCACGATGGCGCAGGAGTGGCTGACCGAACAAGCCTGCCCGCCTTTGGCAATCTGCATCGCTACAACGCGACCCGGTTTGCTTTCTACAGGCTCTCATGTAGCTCCCAGCCCACAACGCTGCATCCTCTACTAGCGGCGTGAAACAGAGCTAACCTCTTGCTCCATATATGGTTTCAAGTCCCGTGTGATTTCAACAAAAGGCTTGACGCCAGCCATTTTTTATCAATAGATGCGCTCCTTTTGTAGAGTTCAGTTGCGCAGCGAAATCGACTAAGCGTGCTTCATCTCCCACCGCCGCAATCGCTTCGAGCAGCAGCCCCCCGTTCAAAGACTGAATGCGCCGATTGTTGTCGAACATGAATCGATCTCCTGGGCGCGAACACCGGAGCGCCACTGGAACCCATATTCGGTAGCATCGAATATCGAGCCAAATGCATGGTTTACAGAAGTGTTGGGTTGGGAGCGTCCCCGTACACTGCCTTGGGATCGAACGTCTTTGCAGATTCTGTGTAGATTAGGTCTGTGTCAGCTTGACCCCGCGCGCCCACTGGCACTTGCCGGTAGAAGCATGAACGGTAGCCAACGTGGCAACTGGCACCAGAGCCTGACACGCGCACGCGCATCCAAATCGCATCCTGATCGTCGTCGATGCGCATTTCCTCGACAACCTGTACCAAGCCACTGGTTGCCCCCTTGTGCCAGAGCTTCTTGCGTGATCGGCTCCAGTAGTGCGCCTCTCTGGTCTGGATGGTCTTCTCCAAGGCTTCGCGGTTCATATAGCCCAGCATCAGGACTTCGCCGTCGTCCGCTGCGGTCGTCACACAGGCAATCAAGCCATCGCCGTCGAACTTCGGAGCCAGTTCTCTCCCTTCTTCGACTTGCTCAATGGATGTCCTGGGATGCAGCCTCACTTGGGCTGGATCCGTATCGGTTTGATGGTTCATAGATGTTCCTTGGGATATATCAAGAATCGCTGCGGCGGTGCTCGCACGGATTCTTCGTGCAGCGGCCATACAGGATGTGGGAATGCTCGACCACCTTGAATCCATGTTCCGCAGCGATCCATTTCTGTTGCTGCTCGATGGCCTCGTCGTGGAATTCCTGCACACGGCCACAGGAAGTACAAACCAGGTGGTCGTGGTGCATGCCGTCATCCAGCTCATAGACGGCCCGGCCTGACTCGAAGTGCGCCTGCTTGAGCAGGCCGGCTTGTTGCAACTGGGTGAGCACGCGGTACACCGTGGCCAAGCCGACGTCGTGACCGCTCTCGAACAGCAGGCGATACACCTCTTCGGCCGTCAAATGCCGCACCTTCGTCCTCTGAAAGAGTTCGAGAATTTGCAGGCGAGGCAGCGTGGCCTTGAGGCCACGGCTTCTGAGTTCGCGTGAATCAGGCATAGGATGCTTCTCCAGTGGTTTCCCTTGACCGCGATTCCAGAAACCGAACTGCCGCGCCTTTCGGTTTTCCAGTGAGGGCTTCATCCCGAACGGCACAGCAACCTCGAATCACTGTGTGAATGGGCCAGCCCGTGACCGTCCGGCCGTCATACGGCGTCCAGCCGCTGACGCTGGCGATCCAGTCATTGCGGATGACGCGGCGTGCTCGCAAATCGACGATGCTGAAATCGGCGTCGTAACCCACCGCGATGCGTCCCTTGCCCTCGATGCCGAAGATGCGGGCTGGCCCTGCACTGGTCAAATCCACCAGCCGTTGCAGACTCAAGCGCCCGGCATGCACATGGTCGAGCATCACGGGCAGCAGCGTCTGCACGCCTGTCATCCCGCTGGGAGATTCGGGGTAAGGCCGCGCTTTCTCAGCCAGCGTGTGGGGCGCATGGTCGCTGCCGATGACATCGACAAGACCATTGCGGATCGCCTGCCATAGCGCATCCTGATGGTGCTGTTCACGCACGGGCGGATTCATCTGCGCCAGGCTGCCCAGGCGTTGATAGCATTCGGGCGCTTGCAAGCTCAGGTGGTGCGGCGTGACTTCCACCGTGACACGATGCTTGCGACCCGCCAGGAACGCCATTTCCTCGGCGGTGGAGACATGCAGGACATGCAGGCGCCGCCCACATTCCTCGGCCAGCCGCACGATGCGCTGTGTCGCCATCAACGCGCTGTCCACATCGCGCCAGACGAGGTGCTGGCGCACGTCCGCGCTGTCCACGGCGATGTGTTTGCGCTCGCGCAGCCGGGCTTCGTCCTCGGCATGCACGGCCAGTCGCCTGAGTCCATGACGCAGGATGCGGCGCAGCACTTCATCGTCATCCGCCAGCAGGTCGCCAAAGGAACTGCCCATGAAGACCTTGACGCCAGCGCAGCCCGGTAGTTTCTCCAATTTGGCCAGTTGCTCCGCATTCACGGCAGAGCCGCCAACATAGAAAGCGTGATCGCACCATGCGCGGCCACGGGCGGCATCCAGCTTGGCTTGCAGGTCAGCCGCGCTCAAGGTCAGCGGGGCCGTGTTCGGCATCTCGAAAATGGCGGTGACGCCGCCCAGCACCGCGCCGCGCGTGCCTGCCTCCAGGTTTTCCTTGTGCATCAGGCCCGGTTCACGGAAATGCACCTGGCTGTCGATGACGCCGGGCAGCACGTGCAGGCCAGTGGCGTCCAGTGTGGTCTCGGCACTCCATGTACCGCAAAGATCGCCCAGCGCAACGATCTGGCCGTGCGCGCAGGCCACGTCGATGTGCTCGGCCCCGCTGGGCGTCATGACGGTTGCACCCCGTACCAGAAGATCGGCGTGTCGGCCGGCCGACGGCGTGATAGCGTGGCTGGTGCCGTTCATGAGACGGCCTCCAGCGCATTGGCCGCAGCCTCGCTTGATGTGTGCCTCCTGTTCAAACGAGCGCACAAGCGGCGTTGCGCCTCGCTACGTGCAGCGGTGTCCGGCGCTTGCGACTCCCGCAGCAACAGTGCCACGGCATCCATCAAGGGCAACACGCCCAGGTCTTGCCCGTCCCGGCTGCGGATGGCAATGGAGCCTGTGTCGCGCTCCTTGGCCCCGGCGACCAGCAGAAAGGGGATACGCTGCAAAGTCTGCTCGCGGATCTTGTAGCTAATCTTCTCGTTGCGCACATCGGCTTCGCAGCGCAGCCCTGCACCTCGCAGAAGCTGCGCAACATCCTGCACGTAGGTGGCATGCTCCTCGGTGATCGACAACACCATCACCTGCATCGGTGCCAACCAGGCCGGGAGCTTGCCCGCGTGGTGCTCGATCAGAATGCCGGTAAAACGCTCCAGCGAACCGAACAATGCACGGTGCAGCATGACCGGGCGCTTGCGCTGGCCGTCTTCATCGACATATTCGATGCCGAAGCGTTCAGGCAGGTTCATGTCCACCTGGAGGGTTCCGCACTGCCAGTCGCGGCCGATGGCATCACGCAGCACGAATTCGAGCTTGGGGCCGTAGAAGGCGCCTTCGCCTGGATTGAGGCGGTAGGCCAGCCCCATGCCGTCCAGCGCCCGAACCAGCGCGCCTTCGAGCAAGTCCCACGTCGCCTCATCGCCCATGCGGTTCTCGGGCCGGGTCGAGAGCTTGATGCGCACATCCTCGAAGCCGAACTGACGGTAGATATCGAGCACCAGGGCCACGACCTCGCGGCACTCGGTGTCCATCTGCTGCGGTGTGCAGTAGATGTGGGCGTCGTCCTGCGTGAAGTGGCGCACACGCAGCAGTCCGTGCAGCGCGCCGGAAGGTTCGTAGCGATGCACCTTGCCGAACTCGCCCATGCGGATTGGTAGGTCGCGGTAGCTTTTGAGGCCGTGGCGATACAGCAGTACGCTGCCGGGACAGTTCATGGGCTTGAGCGCGAGGGCGCGGCCATCCTCGGTCTCGGTGGTGAACATGTGGTCACGGTAGTTCTGCCAGTGGCCGGAGATTTCCCACAGGCTGCGATCCATCACGTCGGGCGAATTCACCTCCACATAGCCCGCGTCCTGCTGGCGGCGGCGCATGTAGGCGATCAACTCCTGGAAAACGGCCCAACCGCGCGGATGCCAGAACACGGCACCGGGCGCATCTTCCTGGAAATGGAACAGATCCAGTTCGCGGCCCAGCTTGCGGTGGTCGCGCTTCTCGGCCTCTTCGATCCGCTGGAGATAGGCATCGAGCTGCTTCCTGTCGGCCCAGGCCGTGCCGTAGATGCGCTGGAGCTGTTCGTTCCTGGCATCGCCGCGCCAGTAGGCGCCGGCCAGCTTGGTGAGCTTGAACGCCTTGAGAAAGCGTGTATTGGGCACATGCGGCCCACGGCACATGTCCACGTATTCCTGGTGGAAATACATGCCCATTTGCTGTTCGTCCGGCATGTCCTTGATCAGCCGCAGCTTGTAGTCCTCGCCGCGCCGCCTGAATATCTCCATGACCTCATAGCGCGGCAGCACGCGCTTGATGACGTCGTAGTTCTGCGCGATCAGTTCCTTCATGCGCGCTTCTATGGCGGCTAGGTCTTCAGGCGTGAAGGGACGTTGGTAGGCGATGTCGTAGTAGAAGCCGTCTTCGATGACCGGACCGATGACCATCTTCGCGCTTGGGTAGAGCTGCTTGACGGCATGGCCGACCAGGTGCGCGCAGGAGTGCCGTATGATTTCCAGCCCTTCCTCATCCTGGGGTGTGATGATCTGCAAGGTCGCATCTTGGGCTATCAGGTCGCACGCATCGACGAGCCGCCCATCGAGCTTGCCCGCCACGGTGTTCCTGGCCAGACCAGAGCTGATGGCCTGTGCTACCCCCAGCACGGAAACCGGATGACCCAATGTACGGCGGCTGCCATCCGGCAGCGTGACCACCACAGAGGCGGAAGCGGAGCCCGGGAGCGCATTCATAGCGCCTCCACCACCGAAGGCGTTAGGCGCATGAAGCCCTCGGCATACTCGATGTTGCGCGCTGCCGTGATGCCGATGTTGCGCTTGGCTTGCACGCCGCGTTGCTGGGCCACGCGCGTGTAGTAGTGCCACAGGTGTTCCTGCCCGGCCATGCACTCGATGGCGCGGCGCTTGGTGTCCCACACGTCGGTGATGTCCAGGAGGGTGTTCGGCTCCCAGCCGCATTGCTCAGGCTGGTGAGGCTCGAATGCATAGACAGGCGGTGCGCCAAGAATCTTTTGGCCTGGGTTGTGGCCTTCGGCCTGGGCGATGACACGCGCCTCCTGGGTCACGTGCATGGCCAGCGGGTGATCGAAGTTGTAGGGGTCTTTGACCGAATGGCTCAACACGAAGGCTGGTTGCAGCGTGCGGTACAGGTCAACCAGACGGAACAAGGTGTCGTCGTTCACGCGCATCGGATAGTCGCCAATGTCCCAAAACTCCACCTCACCGCCGAGGATATCGGCGGCGCGCTGCGCTTCGTCCCGGCGCGCGGCCTTGACCTTCTCCAGTGTCATGCCGGACTGGCGCCAGAGCTTGGCCGATTCGCCCCGTTCGCCATAGGACAGGCAGACGATCTTGACCTTCCACCCCTGTTTGGCATGGCTGGCGATGGCACCGCCCGCGCGCCATACGAAGTCGGCGGAATGGGCACTGACCACAAGGGCACTCTGAGGTTGAGACATGGATGCTGTCCTTTTTTCTGAATGGTTAGAACTCGTTCTGGATGGCCTTGTAGCCAAGTACCAGCTCGTTGTTGGTGCGCGCCACGTCTTCGGAGAACTCGCTGGCGGCGGCAGGCACTTGCGGCAGCAAGGGAAGATCAGTGTCCGGGCCAATGCGCTCGGTCGAGCGCACATAGAAGCCCGCAGGCAGATGCACACCATCGACCACGGCGTTGTAGCGAACCACGCAGCCGTCATCGACCTTGCAGTTGAACAGCACGCTGTTGAAGCCGATGAAGACGCCGTTGCCGATGGCGCAGGGGCCATGCACGATGGCGCGATGGGCAATGGAAGTGCGCTGCCCGATGCGCACGCTGGCACCGGACTTGGAATGGATCACCACGCCGTCCTGGATGTTGGAGTGGGCACCGATCACGATGGGGTCGATGTGCCCATCGGCATCCATCTCATCCGCACGGATGACCGCATAAGGGCCGATGAACACGTTTTCCTCGACGACCACGAGGCCGCACAGGATGGCGGTCGGATCGACGAAGGCGCTGGGATGAATCTGTGGCAGGTCGCCGCGTGGGTTCTTGCGGATCATGGTGGGTTGGGCTGTGATGTTGTTGGTTGGGCGGGTGGCACGGGGTCATGCCCGCCTGGGTGCAGCGGATGGCAGCGCAGCACGCGCCGCAGTGCCAGCCAACCTCCCTTGACGGCCCCATGCGTTTGCAAGGCTTCGACGGCGTACTGCGAGCAAGTGGGGTGGAACCGGCAGCGCGGGCCGAGCATCGGGCTGATGAACAACTGGTAGCCGCGTACCAGCAGCACCAGCATGCGGGCAGGCCAGCGCGTCATGCCAGTTCCTTTCCTTTGGGGCGAACCACCATGCCTTTAAGCGTGTCTTCCACGATGAAGCCGGCTGCCTCCAGTTCGCCCCGCAGCGCATCGGCGCGGGCAAATTCCCGGCGCTCCCGTGCTTGCTGGCGCTCGTCCAACAGTTCTCGGACACGGTGGGCATTGACCGTCCGCGCCCAGTCCGATGGCGCAAGCGCCTCCATTGCCATGCTCGGAGTCTGCTGCAACAAGCCGATCACACCGGCTGAAGCCAGCAGGCGCGACTTGGCCTGTGCCCGCGCCGTGTCCGTCGCCGCTTCGTCAAGCTTCGTGCGCAGCGCGTGCAGGCGGGTCAGTGCCCCAGGGACATTGAGGTCGTTGCGCAGTGCCTCCAGCACCTGTGCATCGGGGGTGGTGTCTGCCAACGCAGAAACGTGTTCGACTTTCGCCAGGCTGGCATAGAAGCGCGTCAGCGCCTGTCGCGCCGCCGCCAGGCGTTGGGCGCCCCAGTCCAGCGGCCGGCGGTAGTGGGTGGACAGCAGCGCCAGGCGGATGGCTTCGCCTGGCGCCTGTTGCAGCAAGTCTCGCACCAGCAGCACGTTGCCCAGCGACTTGGACATCTTTTGCCCTTCCACCGTGACGAAGCTGTTGTGTACCCAGGTGCGGCAGTAGAGCGCGCCGTGGGCGCAGGTGCCCTGGGCGACTTCGTTCTCGTGGTGCGGAAAGATCAGATCCTGCCCGCCGCCGTGGATGTCGATGGTGTGGCCCAGGTGTTGGCCGATCATGGCCGAGCATTCGATATGCCAGCCAGGGCGGCCCCGGCCCCAGGGGCTGTCCCAGCCGGGCTGCTCCGGCATCGAGGGCTTCCAGAGAACGAAGTCCATCGGATCGCGCTTGTAGGGCGCCACCTCCACGCGGGCGCCGGCCAGCATGTCCTCAGTGCGCCGCCCCGAGAGCTGCCCATAGGCCGGATACGACGGCACATGGAACAGCACATGCCCTTGTTCGGCGTAGGCGTGGCCCCGCGCCATCAGTTTCCGGATCAGGTCGATGATCGCGGGAATGTGCTCGGTGACGCGCGGCTCCAGGTCGGGTGTCAGCACCCCCAGCGCCCGCATATCCTCGTGGTAAGCGTCGATGTAGCGGCCGGTGATGGTGCCGATGGGCACCCCATCGGTGGCCGCCGCCGCGTTGATCTTGTCGTCCACGTCAGTGAAGTTGCGGGCATAGACCACCTCGCGGTAGTCCTGCCGGAGCAGCCGGGCCAGCACGTCGAACACCACGGCAGGCCGCGCGTTGCCGATGTGGGCGAAGTTGTAGACCGTGGGGCCGCACACGTACATCGTCACCCGGTCGGGCTGCCCGGTGTGCAAGGGTTCTTTCTTGCGCACGAGCGTGTTGTAAAGCTGGATGGGCGGGTTCATGCGGTCGGCTCTCCCGCTTGTGGCAGCGCCTGCCTCAGCGCCTCGAACGTGCGCTCAACCACCTCCCGGTCAACGTCCTGGGTGATGAAGACCAGGCGCGAGCGGCGGTCTTCGCTCGGCCAGGCGGGCAATGGCACGGGCGGATGGAAGATGTGCTGCACGCCATGCACGACGATCGGCTGCGCGCTGCCCTCCACGTTGAGGATGCCTTTCACGCGAAGGATGTTGCTGCCCACGAAGGCCATGAGCAGTTCGAGCCAGTTGGTCAGTACCTCGTCGGGTATCGGGTCATCGACGTGGAAGCAGAACGCGCGGATGTGGTCATCGTGGCGGTTCACGTCGTGATGGTCGTGCGCGTGACCGTCATCGTGCTCATGATGGCCGTGCGACTCGTGCGCGGTGTGGTCGTGGCTCTGATGTTCGTGCTTGTGGTGATCGTGTGCGTGTTCATGCGCCGGCGCATAGGCTTCCTCTCGCAGCCAGCGCACCACGTCGGGGGTCTTGCCGTCCGCAGAGAACAGTCCGAGATTCAGCACCTTCTGCGGTGCGATTTCGCCGCCCCGTACCTCCCAGCGCGGGGCGGCCGGGTTGATTCTGTCGAGCCGGCGCAGCAGCGCTTGGCGCTGCTCGTCCGAGACCAGATCGACCTTGGTCAGCAGCAGCGCGTCGGCCACGGCCGCCTGCTTGACGGCTTCCGGGTGCTGGTCGAGGGTGTGCATGCCTGTGGCCATGTCCACGGTCGTGACGATGCCATCGAGCCGGTACTTCGGCGCGATCTGCGGATGGGTCATCAGCGTGTGGATGATCGGTGACGGATCGGCCAGGCCGGTGGTCTCGATCAGCACGCGGCGAAACTGCCGCTGGCCGTTACGCGAGAAGCGCCAGGTGATGTCGCGCAGGGTTTTGACCAGATCGCCGCGGATGGAGCAACACAGGCAACCGCTGCTCATTTCCATCACCAGGTTTTCGGTGCTGTGGGCGACCAGCAGGTGGTCAAGCGCCATTTCGCCGAACTCGTTGATGATGACCAGTGCATCGGCCAGCTCAGGTTGGCGCACCAGGTGGTTGAGCACGGTGGTCTTGCCGCTGCCAAGGAACCCCGTCAGCAGAGTGACGGGGATCAGGCTGGGTCCGGATTCGGTGGTCATCCGCGAACTCCTTCAGGCATCGGAGCCGCCCAGGCCACTGCATCGTGCGGGTGCAGGCTCTCCAGGTGTCGGACATGGACGCGGGGATTGGCGTGGCAGCTCAATGCAGCCTCGATACGCCGTGCCGCGTCTTCGACGAACATCAGGTTCTGGCCGTTGAGTGCCGCGAACGCCTGCTCGTCGGCTCGCTTGACCGCCGTTTGAACGGGCGTACCCACGGCCTGCTCGATGCGGTCGATTAGTGCCAGCAGACCGAGTGTGTCGCCGTCGCCATTCACATCTACAGCGACTTCGGCCTCGCTGCGTTGACTGTGGGGAGTGGCCAGCGTGGCATGCTGATGCAGCCAGGCCGCCACGTCGGCCTTCTCCACTTTGGGCTGCCGGCCGAAGGCTTTCAGAAAGCTCTGTTCGATGATCTGCCGCGACAACGCCGCCGAGCAGGGGCAGGTCGATGAATAGCCCGCCGTGACCTGCACGCGGCACTTGAACGTGCCATGGATGAGCGACGCATCCATACAAACGGGATAGGACTTCCATCCAGACAGCCCCCGCGTGACCAGAGCCGGACGCCGAACCAGCAGCGCGAACTTCAGGCGCAGCCGCGCACTGCGGGTCTCGCAGTCCTGATGGCTGTCGATCATGGCCAGCAGCAGATGTCGCAGGCCTGCAGGCGACAGCGTCTCTCCCTGCCCCAAGGCGTCGAGCAACCGGTACAGGCGGGACATGTGGATGCCCTTGACATGTGGGGCCGGCAAATCGACCTGCACATCGGCGCGCGCATGCAGTTCGCGCCGGCAGTGCGGCTCTGCCACCGTGATGGGAAGATCGATGCCCTGCATGCCGACCCATGCCAGCGGACTGAGGCTGGGGGCAATGTCGGTCAGTGAAACGTCGGGAAGCGCTGCATTCATGCTCAAAATCCAGTGGGGGTGCGCCCCCACCCGGTTCAGAGCATGGGGAGCACGGTCAAGTCAGTGCCAGTCGGGGAACGGGTTGTGCCAAGTCGTCCACGCCTTCGGGCCTTGGGCCATTTCTTCGTCGGTCAGCAGACAGGCATCGAAGCGTGCGCGCAACGCCGCTTCGTCCATGTCCATGCCGATCAGCACCAGCTCCTGTCGGGCATCGCCCACACGCTCGTCCCACTTGGTGCGGATCAGAGTGACGGATTCGGGGTCTTGCGGCCAGCGTTCCTGCGGCACCGCAGCCCACCAGTAGCCAGCAGGGCCGTGCCGGGCCACCGCACCCGCCTGCGACCAGTTGCCCGCCAGCGTCGGATCGCTGGCCAACCAGAAGAAGCCCTTGGAGCGCACCACGCCGGGCCATTCGCTTTCCACCCAATCGAAGAAGCGCTGCGGATGAAATGGCCTGCGTGCCCGATAGACGAAATTGCGGATGCCGTATTCCTCGGTCTCCGGCGTGTGCGTGCCGCGCAGTTCTTGCAGCCAGCCGGGCGCCTTGGAAGCTTCGTCAAAGTCGAACAGGCCGGTATCCAGCACGCGCTCAAGCCGCACTTGGCCGAACGCCGCAATCTCGATTCGTGCGCGTGGATTGAGGCTGCGCAGGATCGCCATCAGCCGCTCGCGCTCTTCGTCCGTGATGAGGTCGGTCTTGTTGAGCACGATCACGTCACAGAACTCGATCTGGTCGATCAGCAAATCCACCACCGTGCGCTGGTCTTCCTCGCCCAGCGACTCGCCGCGTGAGCGAATGCTGTCGCGCGAGCTGTAGTCGCGCAGGAAGTTGAAAGCGTCGACCACCGTCACCATCGTGTCGAGCCGAGCCACGTCGCCCAGGCTGCGGCCATCCTCGCCCGCAAAGGTGAAGGTCTCGGCCACGGGCAGCGGCTCCGAGATGCCGGTGGATTCGATCACGAGTTGGTCGAAGCGGCCTTCCTTGGCAAGCCGATCCACCTCCACCAGCAAATCTTCACGCAAGGTGCAGCAGATGCAGCCGTTGCTCATCTCCACCAGCTTTTCGTCTGTGCGCGAGAGTTCGGCACCGCCGTCGCGCACCAGTGTGGCATCAATGTTGACCTCGCTCATGTCGTTGACGATGACCGCGACTCGCCGACCCTCACGGTTGTTCAGGATGTGGTTGAGCAACGTGGTCTTGCCCGCACCGAGGAAGCCGGAGAGGACGGTGACGGGGAGCTTGTTGGATGCGGAAGGAGCTAAGGATTTCATCGTGTTTATGTCTTTCAATACGAGGTTCAGGACGCACTCAACGTTGCGCGGCGCATTTGCCGCACAGGCCGCGCAGTTCGATGGTGGATTCGCGCAGCGAGAACGCACTCTCCTTGACCCACGCTCCCAAGCTGCGCCCGAGTGAGCGGTCAACGAATTCATCGACATGACCACATTTGTCGCAAATGGCAAAAGCCGTCGGGCCGTGTTGGCAGCCTGAAGCACGGGTGCAACTGACATAGGCATTGAGACTTTCCAGTCGATGCACCAGCCCGTCCTGAATCAAACGCTCCAGCGCCCTGTACACCTGGGTAGGCGCGCTGAAACCCTGCCCGCGCAGTTGGTCGAGCAGGTTGTAGGCACTGAGAGGGGCTTGAGCCTGTTTCAGCGTCGAAAGGACACGTTGCTGGTTGGCGGTCAATTCCACAGTGACTCCTGAAAGTTTCAAGTAATGTTATAACATAACATTCGCTTTCCGTGAATACGCTAGGCAACGTATTCAGCACTGATGCGTGTTTTGCAAAACTCGGCTCCACGACTTTGGCCCTGTCGTCAAAGGGTCCATTTGCAGAAAGTGAGATACAGCCATGGCAAGCACAGGAAGCGTCAGCGCATGGGATGAAGCATTGCTCGTCGCAATGATTCAATACCCTGTTCCCGTCATCAAAGGCCCTGAGGACATTCAGGTGCAGGTTGACCAGATCTGCCGCACGGTGGCCAGCACGAAGGCTGGCTATCCGGACCTTGACCTGATCGTGTTCCCCGAATACTCGACGCAAGGGCTCAACACTGCAATCTGGACCTACGATGAGATGCTGTTGTCCGTCGACAGCCCCGAAGTCGGGCGCTTCAAACAAGCCTGCAAGCAAGCGAACGTATGGGGCGTGTTCTCGGTGATGGAGCCCAACGAAGATCCCAGCAACCCCCCCTACAACACCGCGATCATCATCAATGCGGACGGTGAGCTGGCACTGCACTATCGCAAGCTGCAGCCGTGGGTTCCCATTGAACCCTGGTCGCCAGGCAACTTCGGCATGCCGGTGTGTGATGGTCCCAAGGGAGCAAAGCTGGCCGTGTGCATTTGCCACGACGGAATGTTCCCCGAGCTGGCACGCGAGGCGGCCTACAAGGGTGCCAATGTCTACATTCGCATCTCGGGCTACTCGACCCAAGTCAACGACCAGTGGATCTGGACCAACCGCACCAATGCCTGGCAGAACCTGATGTACACCCTGGCGGTGAACCTCGCGGGCTACGACGGAGTCTTCTACTACTTCGGCGAAGGTACGGTCTGCAACTACGATGGCAACGTGGTTCAGCAAGGCCATCGCAACCCGTGGGAGATCGTCACAGCCGAGCTATTCCCGCGCCTCGTGGACAAGGCCCGTGAGCACTGGGCCTTGGAGAACAACATCTTCAACCTGGGTTGCCGCGCCTATGTCGGCAAGCCAGGCGGCGAGAGGGCCAACTACCTGACATGGGTGGAAGACCTGGCTAACGGCCAGTACAAGCTGCCCTGGGATGACAAGGTGAAGATCCGGGATGGTTGGAAGTACTACCCGGATGGCGTCAAGCTGGGGCCCATGCCGAAGTAGCCCGGAGATTTCGGAGCGGCTTGCCAACTCTACTTCTTCCGGTGGGGGCTCGTGGATGTTCCGCGGGGCTGCGAGCGAGGATCTCGGAGTCAAGGAGATGAGTGAGCCCTCCAATCGGCGTCAGCCTACAGACGCCGCAGAGTGCTGCACAGCTGCTTGCACATTAAGCGGTGGACTATCAACATTGCCGTGACGCTGATCCCGCACATGCTGGGGGCGTCTATCGCTGACGACCGGGATTCAGGAAGGGGGGCGCGGGCAGGGCCGAGCTTCCAAAGCCAAGCTGACGATGCGGGTTTTCGCCGGCGGTCATCCCTCGAACGCGCAGCCCCAAGCTGCGCGTTCTTTGTTCTGGATAGGGGGCGGTGGAATGGACTTTGACGATGAAACAAGTCCGTTATTCTTCGGCAGTCTTCACCGCCACAGCGCGATCCGGCTTGCTTTCTCCAAGCTCTTATGTGGCTCCTAGCCCACAACGCCGTATCACAGCAGGCGGCACGAAACAGGGCTAACCTATTGCCTCGTATAAGGTTTCAAGCCCTACGTGAATTGCGCGAAAGGCTTGACGCCTGCCCTTTTTTGTTGGGTGAGCATTTCGTGTGGTTCGAGCAGGCGTACATGCAGCAATGACCGGTTGAATTCACAGGGGGAAGCAAAATTTCACCAATGGCTGCTTTCGGCACCTAGCTTGGCCGTATTTGCGCACCTCACCGCTCATCACTCTGGCTGCGTGGCCTCACCAACCAGGCGTAGAAGCCACTTATATCCAGGTCGCGCGCCGCTTGCGCCACTGCAACCCCTCACTCGGTCACCAGCTTGACCGCTTCGCCCTTGAATTCCCGGCTGAACTGCCGTTTTGTTCCTATAAACCACCTCCGGTTTCATCTTCCACCTTACAAGGTGTCTTTGAAACCGGCAGCAGCCCAGTGGTGGCATCCCCACCCTAGCGCAGGCACCCATGCTGGTGCAAAAGGTGCCCTGCTACCCCCTCTGACGCAGCCAATGCCCTCGCATCGGGGCTACGCGCCGGTATCATTGCCGCCCATGCGTTGCGCCTGGATTCACCGTTTCATAGGGCTGCTGTGGCTGGCCCTGTGCAGCACAGCGGTGCTTCCGTGGGCGCACCAGCTGGCCCACCTTGCAGAACCCGGCCTCGAGTCGGTACCCGTGCGCTATGCCGGTTACAACGATGCTGATGCAGCGGCTGCAATCACACTGGCTGCCACGGGTGATCACGATGACGCCCACAGGGCAGACGCCTGTGTGGTGTGCCAGCATCTTTTCGGTCACCAGCACGCGGCAACCGCCGCCACGTTCGGCGTTGTACTGGCGGCAGCCCGCCAGCTTGGACCGCCCGGCGCGGCCACGCGCTCTGACCACGCATCGCCCGGCTGGCTCACGCCCGCACCCCGCGCTCCGCCCCCCCACTTGAACGTCTGACCCTGACTGCGCCCGCTGCGTACCACGCAGCAGCGGCGCCTTGGCCCGTGCCAGCACCGCTCCAAAGCGGCGCAGCCTGCGGGTGTATCCGGTTTTTTGATTCATTGCATGGGGCCTGTGGCCTCAGGAGTTTTTCTGTGTCGCTTCCTTCCAAAATGCTGCCTGTCGTGCTGGCGGCCACCCTTGCCTGTCTGCACGCCACTGCCCACGCCGCAGGCGATTCCGTCATTGTTCTGGGCGAAGTGCCCGTGTACTCGGGCACCGGCGGTGCCCTGCCACCCACCAGCCTGCTCACCTCAGTCGACATCCTGGGAGCCGACAAGATCGAGGACAAAAACGTGATGCAAAGCTGGGAGCTGCTGGGCCAGCTGCCCGGCATCCAGCTCACCGAAACCCGCATGGGGGCAGAGTCTGGTAAGGCCACGTTCCGCGCCTTCAACGGCGAGGGCTATATAAACGGCATCAAGGTTCTGATCGACGGCATCCCCAGCAACGTCAACAGCGGCAACCAGCGCTTCATCGACATGATTTTCCCGCTGGAACTGGACTTTATCGAAGTGGTGCGCGGCACCAACGACCCGCGCTACGGCCTGCACAACATTGGCGGCAGCATCAACTTTGGCACGCGTCAGGGCGGCAACTACAGCGATGGCCGCGTGACCGTGGGCAGCCACGCCACTCGCGAAGTGCAAGTCGCCCTGGGGCGGGAGTCTGACGGCTTTGCGCAAAACTACTTCATTGCCCACCAGGGCTCAGACGGGCACCGCGCGCATTCCGACTCTGAAAAGTACGCGCTGGGCGGTAAATGGTTCCTGACCTCTGCAGACAGGACGCTGAAAGTCGGTGCCGTGGCCCGGCTGTACTCGCACAAAGCCGAAGAGCCCGGCTTCATGACCGCCACCGAGATGGCCCAGAACCGCAAGCAAACCGGCGCCCACAACGCCAACGACGGCGACGACCGCCAGATGCAGCACCTTAGCCTGCACCTGGACTGGCAGGCCACCCCCGCGCTGTTCATGAGCAACAAGCTCTACTTCAACCACTACGACGATGACCGCCGCGTCACCTTCACCAACAGCGCTGCTGCCAGCCTGAACAACCTGCCACGCCAGCGCCGCGTGTGGGACGAAGACCAGACTGGCCTGATGAGCACCGTCACCTGGCGCGCCAGCGATACGCTCACGGTGGACGGCGGCCTCCAGATAGAACGCCAGAAGAACCTGTACCAGCGCTACCGCTACGCCTATGCGGTGCCTACGCAGTTCAGCAACCCCACGCACACCTCCAACGACGACCGCTACACGCTGAACAACGTGGGCGCGTATGTGCAGGCCATCTTCAATGCAACCGACCAGCTCAAGATCATTCCGGGCCTGCGCCTGGACAAGTTCTCTGGCCGTACCGCCCTGAGCCCCAGCGGCACCACCGGCCCGCTGCAGGACTACGGCTGGATAAAGCAGCCTAAGCTCAGCATGGTGTACAGCGTGAACGACGCGACCAGCGTCTATGCCAACTGGGGTCGCACCTTCCAGATCCTGACCGGATCACGCGCACCAGCCTACATCACCTCCGCCACGCAGGCCAAGTTCGCCCCGTCCATCAACACCGGTACCGAGCTGGGCGTAAAGTTCAAGCCCAGCCCTCGGACCGACCTGCGCGTGGCCGTGTGGCAGCAGGACGCCACCGACGAAGTGGCCAACATGCCCAGCACCGGCACCAACGTGAGCCTGGGCGAAACCCGGCGCAAGGGCATCGACTTTCAGGCATCCACCCGCATCGGCAGTGCAGTCACGCTGTGGGCCTCGCACTCGCTACAGGAAGCCAAGGTGCGCCGTGCGTTCACCGCATCTGGCACCTCGCTGGCGGGCAAGGAGGTGTTCGCCACCCCGCGCCACATCACCAACGCCGGGGTGGATTACCAGGCGAACGAGGCGCTGCGCCTGGGCCTACAGGCGCGCGCACAAGGCAGCTACTTCATAGACGACCTCAACGCCCAGGGCAAGTTCGGCAGCTTTGTGCTGCTGGACTTCAATGCACGTTATGCCCTCTCCAAAACCGTGAGCGTGGACCTGCAGGTGAAGAACCTCGCCAACCGCAAGTTCGCCTACGTGTGGTGGGACAATTTCTTCTGGCCCGCTGACAGCGCCCAGCCCATGTACTCGCCTGGCGCGGGCCGCTCGGCCTTTGTGTCGCTCAACGTGAAGTGGTGATGGCGTAGTCTGCGTGCGACTTTCCCAGGCTGTCTGCTCAGGCGTTGCGCGCACTCAGCAGACTGGCAACCAAGTCACGCACGGTGCGTGACTTGGGCAGTCCCGGCCAATAAATCAGCAAGGTCGGAAAGTAGACCGTGGCCGAGAACGGGCGGAACGCCTCGCCCGGCAGCAACTGGCGAGCGCATGAATCCAAGCGTTGTGCAGGAGGTGGTGAGTCGGCCTGGACGAGGCGCTGGGGCTTCAGCCAGCCCGAGCCCGTTACGCCGACGCGTACCGACCTGTCGCCCGATCCGGCAGCGATTCAGCCGGCGACTCCGGTCGCCGCGGCGCCCATAATTTTCTGCACCAGCGGATGATGCTGGCCGCGCCGAGAGCGAATGGCGTGGATCTCTTCCTTCACGCCATCGGCGCTTCCCAACAGTCTCAGGCCCCGCATCACACCGATGCCGCCGGCGCCCAGGCGGCTAACCGGGAACACGCCCAGCCCTCGCGCAGCGAAGACAGCGAGCAGTGCGCTGTCCTCGAACTCTCCAACGATGCGCGGTCGCAGGCCCTGGGTCATGAACCAGTGCTCCAGCGTCGTGCGCAAGGCCGAGTGACCGGTCGGAAGCAGCACGGGTAGGTCATTCAGGCTGTACGGAAACCCATCGCGCTCGGTTTTGCCCACAATGCTCGCGGGACCATACCATTCGACCGGCGCATCTACCAGCCGTTCGCTAGACAAGCGCAAATTGGGGTTACGTGGTGCGGCCTGCCCGGCAAGCACCAAGTCCAGGTGGTGCAACGCGAGCTCACCCAGCAGTTGTTCGAATTCGCCTTCGTGACAGACGAGGCGAAGGTTGGTGGTTGTCAGCACCGGCTCCAGCAGCGCGTGGGCGGCGAGCTTGGAGATGCCGTCGGAGAATCCCACCGCGAGACGCGCCACCTTGCCGTTAGCCGCTTCACGCACCTCGTCAGGAATGACCTGGCCAAGCTGGAAGATCTCCTCGGCGCGTGCGAAGGCGGCCTGGCCCGCTTCAGTGAGCGCCACGCCACGGCCCGAGGGTTTGAGCAGCTCTTGACCCAATGCCTTCTCCAACTCGCGTACCTGAGCGCTGATGGTCTGCACTGCCATGTCGAGCCGCTCGGCTGCCCTGGCGAAGCCACCTGCTTTGGCCACAACCCAGAAGTAATGCAGATGGCGGTAGTTCAGCATGCGTGCTCCAGTGCGGAAAAACCGAATCTTAGGTGCGAATAACTCTGGTTTGTTCAAACGAAGACCATCCCTAAACTCCAGACATTCCATTACACCTTCACCAATGCATCAGACCGTCGTTCACTGAAAGAGCAAAATGGAACTTATCACTCCCTTCCTCACGTCCGACTTCATGGGCAAGCCGGTATGGGTCTGGCTGACCTTCGTCGGTATCGTCGTAGCGCTGCTGGCATTCGACCTAGGTGTGCTGCACAAGGACGATCAGGAGATCGGCGTGCGCGAGAGCCTGCTGCTGTCGGCCGGCTACATCAGCGTAGCGCTGGTCTTCGGTGCCTGGGTGTGGTGGTACCTGGGAGCTCAGAGCGGCATGGACTACTACACCGGCTTCATGATCGAGAAGTCGCTGTCGATGGACAACGTGTTTGTGATTGCGCTGATCTTCAGCTTCTTCGCGATCCCGCGGCAGTACCAGCACCGTGTGCTGTTTTGGGGCATCTTGGGCGTGATCGTGCTGCGCGCCATCATGATCGCTCTGGGCGCAACGCTGGTCAGTCAGTTCAGCTGGGTTCTGTACTTGTTCGGTGCATTCCTGATCTTCACGGGCATCAAGATGTGGATCATTGCCGACCACATGCCCGACATCGCGAACAACCCGCTGCTGAAGTTCCTGAAGCGGCATATACGCGTTACCGACGGCCTGCGCGGCAACGCCTTCTGGGTACGTATAAAGGATCCCGAAACTGGCCGGCTTGAGCGCTTCGCGACCCCACTGTTTCTCGCCCTGGTGCTGGTAGAGTTTGTCGATCTGATCTTTGCGGTCGACTCGGTGCCGGCGATTTTCGCGATCACGACTGACCCGTTCATCGTCTACACCAGCAACATCTTTGCCATCCTAGGCCTGCGCGCGCTGTACTTTGCGCTGGCGGCGATGATCCATCGCTTCAAGTACCTGAAGTACGCGCTGGCTCTGGTGCTTGTGTTTATTGGCAGCAAGATTTTCCTTGTGGGCATCATTGGAAAGATCCCGGCAATGATCTCGTTAAGCGTGACCTTCGGGCTAATCGCAGGTGGCGTTCTCGTCTCGCTGTGGAAGACGCGCGGCGAGCAGGCCGCGGCGGAGGTCCGGTGACGATTCCGATCTGGCAGCGGCTGCGCGATGCAGCCGCTGTCCTCAGCGACGAAAGGATATCGATGCATACGCTGGCGAAAGCCTACGGACCCGAAGCGCACGGTAGCGAGCAACACAAGTCACCGTGGCCTCCATCATGAGCCGCAGATGAAATAGACCCCTGATTCCCCGGCCCCGTCCTATCGCTTATCTTTGAAGATAGGAACAGGACTGTGCATATGACTAGGCATACGGAGTCAATAGAGGTAGTCGTGAAGGACCAGCGCCGCAGGCGCTGGTATCTCGCAGAGAAGGCGGCGCTGGTGCGCCGAATCTACGAACCAGGCATTAGCGTGTCATTGGTCGCTCGGCAGGAAGGCGTTTCGGCTGGACTGCTGTTCCAGTGGCGCAAGCTCGAACGCCAGGGGGCTTTGACCGCCGTCTCCGCTGGCGAGGCAGTCGTGCCCGCATCCGAACTGGCTGCTGCCCGCGCGGAAATCGCCAAGCTGCAGCGCGTGCTCGGCAAGAAAACCTTGGAGAACGAAATCCTCAAGGAAGCCGTGGAGTACGCCGCAGAAAAAAAGTGGATTGCGCGCTCGCCCTTGTTGCCCGGGGACGACCAGTGAAGACGGTTTGCCGGACGATGGGGCTGGCGCGCTCGCATGTGCGCGACCTGCTTGGGCGCGGTGAAGACTGGGCCGATGGCCGCAGCCATCGCACAC
>NZ_WUMG01000016.1:0-105171 GCF_009827015.1 Delftia sp. CH05
GGGTTAGCGTTTCGCGCTGGTTGCTGGCGTGGGGTGGGGTCCTGTTTTTGACCCTGCCGGGGGGTTGTTTTTCGAGGCCGGGTCTCGGCCCGGCGGCCGACCTACTTTCCTTTGTTTCGCCACCGGTACGCCGGCCGAAGGAAAGTAGGCAAAGCAAAGGCGACCCGGATGTCCGCGACCCCTTCGCTTCGCTGCGGGGCAACCTGCGTCGTGGCGGTTGCGGGGTTCGCCGTGAAACTCACTTCGCGCTGCGCGCTACGTTCAAACATCACGGCGAGTCAGATCACGAAGCAAGCCTGTCCTTCGGCAGGCTTGCAACCCCGCAACCGCCACGACGCAGGCGCTGACATACGGGGGTGGGGAGAGGGGGCGCGCTGCGGCTCAGGGAGTTACTGTGCGCCGGTCCAGAACCTTGTCTATCAGGCCCCATTCGCGGGCTTCTTCTGCGGTCATGAAGCGGTCGCGGTCCAGGTCGCGCTCCACCTCTTCGTAGCTGCGGCCGCAGTGCTGGGCGTACAGGCGTGTCACGCGGTCCTTGGTGCGCAGCATTTCCTCGGCATGGATGCGGATGTCGGAGGCCTGGCCCTGCACGCCGCCCAGCGGCTGGTGCACGTGCAGGCTGGCATTGGGCAGGGCCATGCGGTGGCCGGGCTCGCCGGCCATGAGCAGGAAGGAGCCCATGGAGCGCGCCGTGCCCATGCACAGCGTGTGCACGGGGGATTGGATGAACTGCATGGTGTCGTACATGGCCAGCCCGCTGGTGATCACCCCGCCCGGCGAGTTGATGTAGAGGTGAATGGGCTTGTCCGGGTTCTCCGCCTCCAGGAACAGCAGTTGCGCGCAGACCAGGGCAGAGACCGCGTCGTTGACCTCGCCGTTGAGAAAGATCACGCGGTCGCGCAGCAGGCGCGAGTAGATGTCGAAGGACCGCTCTCCGCGCGCCGACTGTTCGACAACCATGGGGACGAGCATCATCGATTCGCGCATGGGCGAACTCCTGTGTGTGGTGGTGAAAAAGAAAGGGCTGCGGCCCTGCGCCGCATGCCCCGTTGCCCGGGCAGGGTTTCAGGTCGCGTACATCAGGAAGCCGCCGTCGTTGGCCGCCTCCCTGGCCGGCTGCACCCGCGCATCGGTCAGCACATGGACGATGCGCAGCAGCGTGCCGCCATCGGCGCCGGGGCTGATCTGCAGGTCCACCGTGCTTTCAAGAAAGGGAGGCTCCGCCTCGCGCAGCCGCAGGCGCAGTTCCTGCTGCGGCACCTGCCGCAAAGGCTCGGCATGCTCGGTGCCCGGCAGCCACTGCGCGCGCAGCTCGGGAATGCTCAGCGCGCGCCAGACCTTCTCGGGCGGAGCGTCCAGCGCGTACTCCTGCACCAGCTCGCGGGCCGCATCGTCGGTGTCCATATCGCTCATCTTGTTCATTGGTCCATGTCCTTGAGCAGGCCCTTGAGTGCATCCACGCGCTGCGGCCAGTAGGCGCGGTACTTCGCCAGCCAGCCCGCAATCTGCGCCAGCCCTTCGGGATCGACCTCGTAATGCATGAAGCGCCCCTGGCGCTGCTCGCTCACCAGCCCCGCGTTGCGCAGCACGGCCAGATGCTGGGACATGGCCGACTGGCTGATATCCATCCCCTCGCGCAGCGCGCTGGCATGCATGCTGCCAGCGGCCAGCTTCTCGAAGATGGAGCGGCGCGTAGGGTCGGCCAGGGCCTTGAAGATGTCGTTCTCGGGCATGGCGACACTTTAGCAACCACTTATTTCAAATGCAAGCGGTCCATGGCAAACGCCACCGACAAGGCCTGCTCAAGGAAGTCTGGCTCGGCGGGTGAATTGGTGGGTTGAAGTGGCTGACGTATAACCGCTGCACGGGGCCGCAAAAGAGTCAGGAAACCCGTCATTTCCAGCCCCGCAGCGCATTGGCAAAGCCGAGGGCAAAGGCTCGCAGCAGCCAGTTCACTTCATTGGAGACTCAATGGCCCATTCATCCACTGGCGGCAGCAGACCTGCAAAGCACACTTCCCTCAAGCCACCCCGAAACAAGACCGCTCTGCTGAAAAGCCTGCTGTGGATAGCGGCCGCAGTCGGCCTGGCCCCCGATGCCCAGGCCGTCATGAAATGCCTTGCCGACGGAAAAACCTGGTACCAGGATGCCCCTTGCCCGCAAGGCACCACCGCCAAGCCCATGCAACTGGACCCGCCCCCTGCATCCCCCGGGCCTTTGCGGGACACAATGCCGACCGAGCCCGCCACCAAGCCCGCGTCTGCCCCCGCACCACAGGCTGTATCGCCCTCCTCCATGCTGGAGGAAGAAGCGCGCATGTGTCTTGACTGGTACCAGAAGAATGCCGGCCTGCCCCCGGGCGCAACGTACCTGAGTGCCACCAAGGATCGCCGGGTGGTGACCCTCGTGATTGCCGCCCCCGTTTCCATGACAAACCACACGGGCGCCAGAGTGCAGGGCACGACGCAGACGCCAGCTTCCTGCGAGATCAACGGCGGCAAGCTCGATGACGGATGGACGCGCACCCATGCCCGGCGTGGCAACTGGATTCAGTGAATGCAGCCCCGCAGCAAAACTTTGAAATTCAACCCAATGGACACGCGCATCCTGCTTTTGCATCTGGAGCACCCGCTGCAAGCCTATTCAGGCAGTGCATCGCCCGTTGAAATCGTCCTGGCCGGCCTGGGCTACGAAGCCTCCGACTACTGGCCGGGCTTGGCCATCGAATGGCTGGAGCAAGGTGCACCAGTGAACGCTGAGGTGCTTCAAGCGCTGGCTCGGGTATCTGAGAACAAGCACATTTCCCAACGGATTCGGCATCGCTGCTTCGCCGTTCTGCGCCGACATAAGGCGTAGCTGCATAGGGAACGGTTGCCAACGCCAAGCCTCTAGCGTCGCCAAAAAAAGCCCAATCAGTACGAGCCTGCAGCGACGAGCATGGCTCTGTTCAAAACTCCGTCGCCACAGTGCACGAATTCATGGCTCCGGCGAACTGCAGCCTTCCAACGCACGCAGATTCCCTGCATGTGAAGCGCAGGCAATATGTTCGCGCCCTCCCCCATCACGACACCCCAGCCGACAAGCCTTCATCCGCAAACCGCTTGGCCGCCTTGAGCAGATAGCTCACGGCATAGAGGATGGGGTCGTCAGCCTCGTCGCCATTCAGGTGGTCCACCACCTCGATGGCATAGCCCAGGTTCACCGCCGTGTCGTGCAACAGGCCCAGCAATTCCTTGTCCTCAGGCTCCAGCGACTGCGCCTGATCGGCCTTCACGTAGTAGATGCGCAGCAGATCCCGGCAGACGCAATTGATGGCCGTGATGTTGTGGCGTGCGTGCAGGTCCAGCACATCCAGCGCGGCGCCCATGTGCAGGACGGCGTCGATGGCGAGGTCGGCGAGCCGAGGCGCGGCAGAAGCAGCCGTTGAATGATCGGGATGATGAGGCATCCTGCGATGCTCGTTGAATCGGCGAGGGGCGTCTCTACGGAATTCGTAGAAGGAAGCCGAGCCAGGATGGTTGTCTTCGGCTTGGATACGACGATGGCGGCCACCCGTGGAAAAGTCTCACCGGATTGCGCAAATCCTCGGAGTGCCGACTGCCTACCTTTACTGCGAGGACGATGATCTTGCTGAAGTGATCCTGGCGTGGAGCACGCTTGCTCGCGGCGGTCGGGCGCAGGAGAAAAAAGCTGTATTGGGGTTGGTGGCTAGGCGGCAGGGGGAACGCCTGGGCAGCCGCTATGACGGGATGTCGGCAGGATGGGGCGGCAAGAGATTGCTGGCTGCGTATCGATATCGCCAAGAGAAGCTGCTCCTCTCAGACGACGGCAACCGGCCAAGAGCGGACATTGCTTTTATCCGATAGTCAAATCCAAAGCCGAATTTGCAACGTCGATTGAAAGTCGCAAAGGCTGGATATGGGTGTGTGGACAAAGTGTCAAGCTAACGGGCACCGAGCTTGGACACAATGGCGCCTCAGACGCCTTCTCGCCTGTCTACACCCCCCTCATGTCTTCCAACATCCTGACCTTTACCTGCATCGGCGCTGATGCCCTTATGCTCTCCGCGCTGCACGGTCACCTCCAGACCGCAGTCGGCCAGTTCGCCGACCAGTGGCCCGCGCCGCTGCAAGCTTGCTTCGACGACTGGGAGAAGCCCTTCGTGACCAGTACGTCGCTGCGGGGCGAGACGCTGCGCTTCGTGATTGACACCTCATCCGGTGACGAATTGGAGAAGGCGCATATCCAGGCACTGCACGACGCCGGCGCGACGCACATCCGAGTGCGCATCTGGTACGGGCAGGTCGGCGAAACGCGAACGCTGCATTACCAAGGCGGCAAAAAGGTTGCTGCCAAGGCCTTCCCGGCGCCGATGCTGACTGAGGAGGAGGAGCTGCTGGAGCTGCTGCTGGACGGCAAGGAGGCTGCCTTCGCCAAGGCCATCAAGGCCGGCGCACCGAAGAATGCCGTGGTCGATGGCACGCCGCTTCTGGTGCATGCGGCCAAGGCCCGGCTAGGCAAGGCGGTGTCGGCGCTGCTGGACGCGAACGTCGACCTAATCGCCTGCCTGGCCTGGGTCGACGAGGTCGCAGAGGTTGTGCAGAGCTACGGCGGCAAGAACACTCCGGCACTGCTGCGCACGCTCGTGCAGGCGCCACAGGCCGACCCCGTGGCGCTGTGGCGCTCGGAGTGTGTGCTGCGCGCGCTCTGCGAACATCCCGAACTGCTGGCCTTGCTGGCCTCTCGCGAGGGCGTGGACGTCAACGCGCAGATCCGCTGGGCCCTGCACCCGGAGCAGGTGAGGGGCAGCCTTCTCTTCAACAGTGTGAGTTTCTTTAAGGACCGGCTGGACGTGCTGGCCGTGCTGGAGACACTGGGCGCGCGCTCCGTTGCGCCGCCGGCCATGAGCGATCAGCGCCGCCTGGAGCGCCTGTACTGGCAGGAGCGCGACGCAGGAACCGTTGCCGAGCTGGTCGCCGCAGGGGTGAATCTGGACACCCCGCTGTGGGATGACCGCCCCACCTCCCTGCTGCGTAACGTCATGCGCCACCCGACGATGGGTTGCCAGCCGCTGACCCTGGCCAATGAGTTGCTCACCAACGGTGCCAGCGCCGCGTTCTGGATGGAGCCCGATGCGTTTCAGCGCGAGGTGTTAGTTGGCATTTTCGACGCCAAGGAGCGGGCGCTCATGGCCGACGTCCCACTGAACGGCGACCGACACTTCGTCCCGGCGCGCGATGGTCAGTTGATCTTGGATTTCTTGGCCGGGCTGCTTGCCCAGGGGTTAGACGCCAACATGCCTGTGCGCCTGTGCTTGCACAAATTGACGGGCAGCGGCATTGACGCTGACTTCCGCTACAAGCGTCTGTACTGGCGCGGCTCGCTGCTCGGTGCCGTCGCGCTGCAGCTGTGCGGTCGCGGCAGCGAGATGCGCCCGATCTGCCTACCGCTGGCGGCGCTGCTGCTGAGCTACGGCGCAGCCCCCGATGACGCAGGCGATCTGGTGGATAGCACGAAAGGCGAGATCTACTGGGACATCTTGCTGCGGGGCGACTGGAGCCGCGAGGCGTGGGACAGCCATCCCCCGACCGGCACGGTGGTTGAACGACTTCGCCATCGACAGAACCAAGTGCCGGACGAGGTCGACGCAGAACTCATCGCGATTTTGGAGAAGCGCGGCCGGTAGTAGGCCAGCCGACCGCTCGCCAGCCAACGTTTGCAAGAGCCTTCAGGCTTGCATTGAGTTACGCCGATGCGGCCGCAGGTCTTCGAAACTGGGGTGCTCTGGACGACCGCTTTTGAATTTGCTTCGAAGACCGCAATGGGTCGCCAGCCGACTGCTGGCCGGCAGCTTCAGGCTGGTTGCTATCTGTTAGCCCCACGGCAGACCTCTTGCCATCCATGCCGTCAACACCCAGCTTCCCGTCTTCTCGCACATGCCGGCAATGGCCCAGCAAGCCCCTGTTCTTTCTCAGTGACCAGCGTGCCGCGCCCCGGTCCTGAGAGCGCCAAAACTAAAATGCCGCCATGACTGCACCCTCGGCTTCCCCCCATTCCTTCGACAAACTTGCGCTTTCGCCTGCGACGCTCGCCAATCTTGAGCGGCTCGGCTACCTTGAAATGACGGCGATTCAGCTCGCCAGCCTGCCCCCTGCGCTTGAAGGCAAGGATGTGATCGCCCAGGCGAAGACCGGCAGCGGCAAGACCGCAGCCTTTGCCCTGGCGCTGCTGGCCAAGCTGGATACGCGCAATTTCTCGGTGCAAGGCCTGGTGCTCTGCCCCACCCGCGAGCTGGCCGATCAGGTGACGACCGAGATTCGCCGCCTGGCGCGTGCGGAAGACAACGTCAAGGTGGTGACCCTGTCCGGCGGCGTTCCGCTGCGCGGCCAGAACGCGAGCCTTGAGAACGGCGCGCACGTGATCGTGGGCACGCCCGGCCGTGTGATCGATCACCTGGACCGGGGCAATCTGAACCTTGATTCGCTGAACACCTTGGTGCTTGACGAAGCAGATCGCATGCTCGACATGGGTTTCGTCGATGACATCGCCAAGGTCGCCAAGCAGTGCCCCCCGCAGCGCCAGACCTTGCTGTTCTCCGCCACCTACCCTGAAGGCATCGCCAAGCTGGCCGCGCGATTCATGCGTGACCCGGTCACGGTCAAGGTCGCCGCGCAGCACAGCGGCGAGCAGATCGAGCAGCGCTGGTACGAGGTGGACAAGGAAGAGCGGCTGCCTGCGGTGGCTCGCCTGCTGGAGCATTTCCGGCCCGAGAGCACGCTGGCCTTCTGCAATACCAAGGCGCGCTGCCGGGCCCTTGCCGAGCTGCTGCAGGCCCAGGGCTACAGCGCGCTGGAGCTGCACGGCGATCTGGAGCAGCGTGACCGTGACCAGGTGCTGGTGCGCTTCGTGAACGGCAGTTGCTCCGTGCTGGTCGCCACCGATGTGGCGGCTCGCGGGCTGGATGTGACCAACCTGGGCGCCGTCATCAACGTGGACATCACGCCCGACCCTGAAGTGCACGTGCACCGCATCGGCCGCACAGGCCGCGCCGGCCAGAAAGGCCTGGCCCTGAGTCTTGCGACGATGGACGAAATGGGCGCGGTCGGAAACATCGAGCAGATGCAGGGCAGCCCATCCGTCTGGTACCCGCTGGACGAGCTGACGCCGACTCCCGGCGGCCGGCTCCTGCCATCCAAGGCCACCATCCACATCAATGCCAGCCGCAAGGACAAGATCCGCCCGGGCGATGTGCTGGGCGCGCTCACCGCAGACCTGGGCTACACCCGCGAGCAAGTGGGCAAGATCGACATCAACGAGTTCGCAACCTATGTGGCCGTGGACCGCAAGATTGCGCATGACGTGGTTGCCCGGCTCAATAGCGGAAAGATCAAGGGGAGAACGGTGAAGGCGCGCTTGCTCAAGGATTGAGCGGTTGCAGGCGCCGAGGCACGAACGACCACAACGGGTCGTTTCGCGCCAGCCACTGCCCATTCTTGTTTCGTTGGGATCGACGGCCAACGATGGTCCTGGCTGCTCACCGGGTCCGTCGGCCGCGCCCTCGCCTTGAACGGTCTGGAAAGACCGGACCTGTCATGACTGCGCGGCAGGGTTGGCCGCTTCGGCTTTTTCTGCGGGCGGCTGCAGCCCTTCGGCCAGCGCCGCGCCCAGCGCGTCGATCACTGCCCGCACGCCCGGCACGTTGCGGCGGTCGCGGTGATAGGCCAGGTACACCGGGCAGGACGGCAGCGGCGCATCCACCTCCAGCCGTGCCAGGCCGGGCACGGCATGGGCCATGGCGTCGGGCAGCAGGCAGATGCCCTGGCCTTGCTCCGTGGCCTCCTGGCGGGCCAGGTCGGAGCCGGATCGAAAGACGAACCGGGTGGCGCCCCGGCTGGCCAGCCACAGGTTGGAGGTGTCCTGCCGGCCGGTGGCCAGGTCCTGTCCCACGAAATCGTGGCTGGCGAAGTCCTGCACGCGCAGGCGGCGACCCGGCAGGCGCTGCTCGACATAGCCGTGCGAGGCGTACAGGCCAAACGTCAGTTGCCCCGCCCCTTTCTCCACCACCACGGCCGAGCTGGAGCGCCCGACCCGGAGCGCAACGTCCACTTCGCGCCGCCCGACATCCGTGAAGCGCGACTCCACGGCCACTTCGATATGCAGCCCGGGGTGCGCGCTTCTCAACTGCGAGAGCACGGCGGTCACCGGCTTCACGAAGCCTTCGCCCATGCTGACGCGGATGGTGCCGGTCAGCGCATGGGCCTTCTCAGCGGGCCGGTCGTCGCGCTTGATGCCGCCCAGTCCCAGCTCGAATTGCTCGGCCAGCTCCACCAGTTCCATCGCATCGGGCTCGACCGTCGTCCCTGAGCTGCTGCGGTGTACCAGGGCGCGGCCCAGGGATTGCTCCAGCGCCTCGATGCGCCGCGCGACGGTGGAGGTGGACAGGCCCAGGGCAGCGCCTGCGGCCAGCAGGCTTTGGTGGCGGTGAAGCGCCAGGAGCACGCGCAGGTCATCCCAGGTGGTGGGCGGTTGGTTTTTCATGAATGCAAATCAGCTTACCAGCGCTGCCCATTCCCAGGCGGGCCCCCTGTCGCAATACTCGAGTGCATGAAAACCCCTTTTGATTTCTCCCAGAAAACCGTCCTGGTGACCGGCGCCTCCATGGGCATCGGTGAAGTATTCGCCAGGGAGCTTGCCCGCCGTGGCGCCAAAGTCGTGCTGATCGCGCGCAGCCGCGACAGGCTCGAGAAGCTCGCCCGCGAATTGCCCGGCGCCGAATTCCTGGTGGAGGACCTGGCCGCACCCGGGGCGGCCCGGCGGGTCTTCGAGGCCGTCAGCGCCAGGGGCCTGCTGCCGGACCTGCTGGTGAACAACGCCGGCTTCGGCACCCACGGCAGGTTTGATGAACTGGCGCTGGACATACAGCGGGAGGCCATCGATCTGAATGTGGGCGCCCTGGTGGAATTGACGCACCTGTGTCTCCCCGCACTGGAGCATCGCCAGGGCGGCGTCATCAACATCGCCTCCACGGCAGCGTTTCAGCCGGTCCCGTACATGGCGGTCTACGCCGCGACCAAGGCCTTTGTCCTTTCGTTCAGCGAAGCGCTCTGGGCCGAGTACCGGCCGCGCGGCGTGCGCGTGCTGGCGTTGTGCCCGGGCGCTACCGACACGGCGTTCTTCACCCGCGCCGGCGAGGCCGCATCCTTCGGGAAAAAAGCATCCAGCGAAGACGTGGTTCGCCTGGGGCTGAAAGCCTTCGACGACAACCGCGCATCGGTGGTGCACGGCTGCGCCAACTACCTGACGGCCCTGGGCGGGCGCATTGTCACGCGCGAGTTCATGGCCCGGTTCACGGCGCGCGTGATGAGTCCTGCAGCGCAGCCGGCTTGAATGCCCCCGGTCTCAGGGATGCAAGTTCGCCGCGACCCGGCCATTCCTGGCCCAGGCCTGCGTTCACCAGTCAGCCGCCACTGCCGGCAGCCCTTCGTGCGAGGGAAAGTGCGGCAGCACCTCCTGGGCCAGTTCCTCCAGCACCTCGGCGGGCGGGCGCTGTGACCACTGGATGCCCAGCGCCGCGTGGTTCACCCCCGCCGCCTGCCACTGTTCGAGCAATGCCACCAGTCCCTTGCGCCCGGTGCGCAGGACATAGCCCCCATGCAACGGGGTCGGGGGGTGGCCGGGGTCATCGACCAGGTCGATCCACTCGTTCGTCATGTGCGGGCGGAACGCGCCTCCAGGGATCAGGTCACGCCAGGCGCGGATTTTCTCGGCCAGGTGCTGGGGCCCCCGGGGGGTATGGGTGGCACCGGGGTAGGTCAGCCAGCCATCTGCATGCTCGGCAATCCACGCCAGCGACTGGCCGGACGATCCCGTCACCATCAGCGGAATGCTCCCCGCAACGGGCTGGGGGAGAAACTCGGCGCCTTCCAGGCGCCCCAGCGGGGAATCGATGTCCAGGTGCCCGGGCTGCATGAGCTGGCGCATATAGGCAACCGCGTGGGAAAAGCGCTGTGCCCGGGCCTCGTGTTCCAGCCCGTAGGCGGGAAACTCCATCGGCCTGTCGCCGGAGGCCACGCCCATCACCAGCCGGCCACCGGAAAGCTGGTCAATGCTTGTGGCGGCCTTGGCCAGGTCGATCGGATGGCGCAGGGAGACGATGGCGCTGCCGGTGGCCAAGGCGACCTTGCGGGTACGGGCCGCCAGAAAAGACAGGTAGGTGAAGGGGTCGAATACCTGCCCGGCGTCCCCGAACGAGGGATCGAACAAGGGGACATCGCGCACCCACACGGCGGCAAAGCCATTCTGGTCGATGCGGGTGACCAGATCCGCCTGCCCGCGCAGCACCGACATGTCGCCCTTGTAGCTGCGCAGCGGCAGGAAGATGCCCACGGTCAGCCGGTCTGGTGCGAACATGCGCCGGTAGCCAGGGTGTGCGTAGAACGAGGCATAGGAAGCCCCGCCCGTGCGCGGGGAGAGAGGAGTTGCATTCATTGTCTGGACCTGACTCGTGTTCATGCGCCGGTTGCCGGTGCCGGCAGCGTGATGCCCTTGCGCACCGCAGGCCGGGCCGCGACCCGCTCATGCCATGCGCTCAGATGGCGGTGCCGGCTGAAGTCGAAGTGGATGATTCGCGCGATGTGCATCCAGCCGAAATGGGCAATGTCTGCAATGGAGTAGCTGTCGCCAGCCAGATAGGGACGGCCTTGCAGCGCGTGGTCCAGCACCGTGAACGCCTCCTCCGTCAGGCGCCGGTAGCGTTCGATGGCCGCAGGGTCAGGGCTGTCCGCGAACAGCTCGAAGTGCACGCGCTGGCCCAGCAGCGGCCCGACACTGGACGCCTGGAATTGCAGCCATTTGATCGCCTCCCAGCGGGCCTGCAGGTCCGCTGGCAGCAGCTGCCCGCTCCTGTCGGCCAGGTACAGAAGAATGGCCGCTGACTCAAACAACACCACACCCGTCTCGCTGTCCGTGAGCACGGGAATGCGGCCATGGGGATTCAGCGCCAGAAAGGCCGGCTGCCGGTGCTCGCCTTCATCGATGCGCACATGGTGCAGCTGGTAAGGCAGCGAAAGCTCTTCCAGCGCAATGGTCGCCTTGAAGCCATTGGGGGAGCTGTCTGAATAGAGATGGAGCATATAACTTTTAGATAAACTGAATTCATAGAATCACTGGCAAGACTTATTCTCAAGCGATAAACATCTCATTCAAAGCGATGATTTTTGCTCCATGAATTTAGTAAATCTAAAAACAATATGACCTATCCATTGCAGGCGCTGCGCACTTTCGTGGAAGTGGGGCAGCGCAAAAGCGTCAAGGCCGCGGCGCAGGCCCTGCACGTCACGCCCGGCGCCGTCAGCCAGCAGATCCGCGTGCTGGAAGACCGCCTGGGAGTGGTGTTGCTGGAGCGTGAGCGCCTTGGCATGCGGCTGACCGAGGCAGGCGCCAGCGTGTTCCCCAGGCTGCGTGAAGCGTTTCTTCAAATCGACCAGGCCATGCACGACCTGGAAAGCACCAAGGCAAGACGGAGCCTGACCGTCAGCACGGTCGCCACGTTCGCGGCATCGTGGCTGGTGCCCCGGCTGGGGCGTTTCAAGCAATTGCACCCGGACATTGAAATCCGCGTGGAGGCCACGTCGGAACTGGTGGACCTGCGGCGCGACCGGGTGGACGTGGCCTTGCGCCATGGGCTGGGAGACTATCCGGGGCTGGAGGTTCTCCCCCTCATGGCGCCGGTTCTGACGCCCGTCGCCTCGCCGGGATTCCTGAAGGCGCACGGGGCAGTGATCCATGAGGCCGGCGATTGCCTCGACTACCCCCTGCTGCATGACGGCGACCGCGCAGACTGGCCGCTCTGGCTGAAAGCGCATGGCGTGGCCGACGACATGCGCGCGGAGCGCGGCAGTGCCTTTGACGATGACTTCCTGCTGATCCGTGCGGCAGAGGCTGGCCAGGGCCTGGCGCTGGTGCCGCAGGCCTATGCCCAGGAAGAAATCGCGGCGGGCCGGCTCATCCAGGTGCTGGACAAGCCATGGCCCGCACGATTTGCCTACTACGCGGTGACGCGGCCCGGAGCGGCCGACCGCCCCGAAGTGCGCGCGTTCCTGGACTGGATTCGCGACGAGGCGGGAAAAAACCTGCCCCCTTCCCAACCCTAGCCCAGCACGAGCCTTGCTAGCCTTGGCACATGCTGATCTCCGAACTCGCCCGGCTCACGGGCGTCTCCATCCACGCGCTGCGGCACTACGAGCGCGCGGGCCTGCTCAAGCCCCGGCGACTGCCCAATGGCTACCGCGACTATCCGCGCTCGGCCCGGCGCGAGGTGGTGTTCATCGCCATGTCCCGCGCGCTGGGGTTCGGGCTGCCGCGCATTGCGGAGAACCTGCGCGCCTGGCGTGCGGGGCGCATAGGCCCCGGTGACCTGGCCGATGCCGTGCAGCAGCGCGTGCAGGAGATAGACGAACAGATCGCCGCGCTGCAGGCCCAGCGCGCCCAGGCCCTGGACCATGTGCAGTGGCTGCGCGCCCGCCAGGCCGAGCGGGATCTGGCGCAGACGGCACCGGCCCCATCCAACGCACCCGACAAACCCGCCGCGCCCTGGCCGCGCGTGCGCCGTGCCGCTTCACCCACCACGAAGGAGACAGGCCATGACTGAGCCGACCACCCACCCCACCCCATCCACCCAGGCGCTGCAGAACGCCGTGCTGGCCATGCCCATGGCGCGCACCCTGGGCCTGCGCTTCGTGCGTGCCGAGCCCGGAGCCACCGAGCTGGAGATGCCCATTGCCGATGCCCTGTGCTTTCAGCCGGGCCAGTTGCAGGCCACGGCGGTCTTTGCACTGGGCGACTTTGCGGCGGTGTCGGCCGCAGGTTCACTGCTGCCTGCCGGCTGGGCCAATGCCACGGTGGACGGCAGCGTGAAGCTCTTCGCCCCCGCACGCGGCACCCACCTGCGGGCGCGCGGCCGCGTGGTGGATGCCGGCCGCGTGCTCAGCATCTGCGCAGCCGACCTGTTCGCGGTGGCCGAGGATGGTCATGAAACGCATTGCGCGACCTGGCTGGGGACTGCGCGCAATCTGGAGCCCAGGCCAGCGCGGGCCTGAGGGCGCTCCCGCCGCCTCCCCACCCCGTATGTCAGCGCCTGCGTCGTGGCGGTTGCGGGGTTGCCGAAGGACAGATCACCTCGCCAAGGGCCACCACTGCTACAGGCTCTGCTTCAAGCCAATCTTCTCTTCGGATAGGGAATCTCGCCTGTTGCGGATAAGCAGGACCAACAGCGCACAGGACAGGAGAGAAGAAAATGAGAAAACATAATTGATCATGGAATAACTGGAGCCATGAAATCCCAATGACATCGGGGCAAAAAACACCAATGCGTAAACAACCCAAAAAATGATTCTTGACGACCAATAAAAGCCTAGCCCGCCAGAAATTGCTGCCGCATAGAAAAACCCCACATCCGTAGTTCCTTTGCACACCAAGGAAAGGAACCCCTCACCGACAATTTGATAACCATTGGCCATCGATATTTCATAGAACAGCATGAATACAAACAATGCAACAGCCGGAATAATGGCACAATAAATCATCAATGAAGAAGAATCTTTGATGAACTGAAATTGCACTGCCCATCTTCCACGATTTTTTGATATCTCCATCGCCAGAAGAGCACAGACTCCCATGGCAGGCAGTTCTGCCAAAAGCAATATGGCAGAAGCTTGGGATTGAATTGCAGAATACATTGCACCCAGCCCTGCAACAGACATTGACAATATATAAAGCAGATATTTTCCAAAGAAAGAATTGGCATAGCCAGGAATCAAAACGGAAAATATTCTTCTGCCAGGCAATCCACGAAAATTGAATGAAAAACCGAATTGACAGTATTTCCGCATCAAAGCATATGCGGCAATGGAAAAAATGATGTCACTGAACAGATAGGCAAGAGCGACCGAGTCATCACTCATCCACTCATTCCTCCCAAGCAGCACCAGCACAACAATCACACAGGCTGCATGGAAAAAAACCTGCCACATTCTGAATTTTGCAACGATGGCAGTATGTGATCTTGACTCAAGAACGCAGCTACATACATTGATGATTCCGAAGAATGGAATACACAGAATTATCAATCTTGCCTGCGATACGGCCCCATCCAACAGTTCCTCTGGCAAACCGGATATCAGGGTTTTCGAGATAACAGGAAGCCAATACACCAGAATAAAACAAAACCCGGTGTATAGGAGGACCAGCCAAAGCAGCAAACTGATGAGTGAGTCTGACTGCTCCTTATCTTTGCTGGCAGCCATTTCCGAAAAGAAGATGGCGCCAATACTCGCCGGAAATACAAAGAAAAGTGAAGCAAAGGAAAGGGCGATGCTGAATTGGGCAACAAGAGCAGGGCTATGGAAACTAATGGCAAAAATGGTGACCATGGAGGCAAGCGGTGGTGCGGAGCGCCCAACTGCGAGGTCAAATACCCGCTTTGCATCACCAGGCCTCATTTCCAACCCTCCTCCGCAGAATCAAAGCTCATGATATATGACCCAAATTCTTTGAAATGAAGATCCTGGGTTACTTTGAAGGAGTCATGCATTCTCTTATTATCCTCCGGACCTCTCATTCCGAAGTATGGATAATGATGAAAATAATGACCAAATATATTGTAGCAATCCTTGAAGTATTTCTCCGTGTCCAAAATATGATGATGCCATATTTCATCAATTTCCGAAGAAGGAGGTATATGATCGTACGATCGGTAGTATTTCCTATTTATCCATAGAAAATTTTTGTAATAACGAATAGCCACCTCCAATGCATCATTGCTCCACAATATTGCAATATTAGGATCAGGCTGCGTCAACTTCAAAAATAGCATACTAAAATCCATCGATTCTATATATATTCTTGATTGATCCAAATCAGGCTTGACCAACATCTTTCACCTCATGCATTGTTTGTGATATTTCAACAATGAAAAAGGGGCGTTTGCCCCTTTCTTTAAGTATGGTCAGGCCATCTGCCTTCACAATGCTGACCAGTTGCCATTTTTTGGCTAGACACGCATTTCATGATTTTTCTCTTCTGGATTTTCATATCAGTCCTCTGACGAATTTCGATCACTGTTATCAGCAATCGGTCGGCGTGATACCAACCCATGTACACCTCGCATGTGAATAAAACATGCGGATGCAGCAATTGAAGTTTCTTTTTAGCCAATCCGAATTGGCCAAATCATTGATTGCAAAACTGCATGACGCAATCGGACTGGTCTGAAAAGCGTGATGCGGGCATGCGCTGCCCCAGCATCTGAATGAGATCTCGCAGTCTGCCGACCCTGTCTTTACATCGGCGACCTGTATGCACGCCACTGCGCTGTAGCGGTTGCAGCATTGCAGTCCTGCCGAAGGACAGGACTGCTCCCTTGTCTGACGCGGGTCCAAAACAGACCCGACCAGTCAACTCACCCCCGCAGCTTCGCCCGCCGCGCCTTCACTGCTGCAGCCAGCTGCTCCAGCACAGGCACGGTCTGCTCCAGGCTGATGCAGGCATCGGTCACGGACACGCCATGCGCCAGCGGCTGGCCGTTCACGATGTCCTGCCGCCCTTCCTGCAGGTGGCTTTCGATCATCAACCCCGTGATGCGGGCATCGCCACCGGCGATCTGCTGGGCCACGTCGGCCGCCACGTCGATCTGGCGGCGGTGCTGCTTGCTGCTGTTGGCGTGGGAGACATCGATCATGACCTGCGGGCGCAGGCCTGCGCCTTCCAGCAGGGCGCAGGCGGCCTGCACATGCTCGGCGCCGTAGTTGGGCTGCTTGCCGCCGCGCAGGATGACGTGGCAGTCGCCATTGCCGCGGGTCTCGAAGATGGCGGACTGGCCCATCTTGGTCATGCCCATGAAGGCGTGGGGCGCGCTGGCCGCCTGGATGGCATCGCTGGCCACCTTGACGCCGCCGTCCGTGCCGTTCTTGAAGCCCACGGGGCAGGACAGGCCGCTGGCCAGCTGGCGGTGGCTCTGGCTTTCCGTGGTGCGCGCGCCGATGGCGCCCCAGCTGACCAGGTCGCTGATGAATTGCGGCGACAGCAGGTCCAGGAATTCCGTGCCCACGGGCAGGCCCAGGGCCAGCACGTCCAGCAGCAGGGCGCGGGCCATTTCCAGGCCTTCGTTGATGGCGAAGCTGCCGTCCAGGTGCGGGTCGTTGATGTATCCCTTCCAGCCCACGGTGGTGCGGGGCTTCTCGAAGTAGACGCGCATGACCACGAGCAGCTCGCCGGCCAGGGCGTCGGCCTGGGCCTTGAGCTGGCGCGCATAGTCCATGGCCTGGTCGTGGTCGTGGATGGAGCAGGGTCCGACGACGACGATGAGCCGGTCGTCCCGGCCCTGCAGTACGTCCGAGATGGCGGCGCGGCTGGTTTCCACCAGTTGCTGCGCGGCTTCGGGCGCGGGCAGCCATTCCTGCAGCAGGGCCGGGGTGATCAGGGGGCGCACGGCCTTGATGCGCAGGTCGTCGATGCGGGTGGTGTCGTGCGTGCTCAGGGGCACGGCACTGCGTTGTACGTGGGTGGGGGTGGTCATGGCGCTATTGTCGCGCCTTGAGGTTTCCCGACCGGGGCGGGGCAAGTGCCCTGCCCGCCCCTTGGCATCGACTTACTGGGCCGCCGCTGCAGGTGCCGCTGCAGGTGCCGCTGCAGGTGCCGCTGCAGGTGCCTGTGCCGCTGCTGGCGCAGGCGCAGGTGCGGACTCTGGCGCAGTCGGCACAGCGGCCGGTGCCGCGCCGTACTGCCAGCCGGCGGGCAGCAGGCCATCGACCCAGTGCAGGCGCCAGGCCATCAGTGCCAGCAAGGCCACCACGGCCAGCGCCACCAGGGTGTTGCGCAGGCCGTTGCCTTCCGCATAGGGATCGCCCGCCGTGCGCCGTGCGCCCACCGGCACCTTGGCGGTCTGCGACAGGCTGCGGCCCAGCGGCAGGTTGATGCGCATGCGGCCGTTGATGGCCCAGCCGCTGGCGTCCAGGATGGGCCCCAGGCTGCGCTGGCGCAGCTTGAGCCAGGCAATCATCATGCTGGGCCCTGAGATGGCCGCGATGAGGCCGACCAGGGCCACGGGAATCCAGGGCCCCAGGTCAATGAACTTGCCGAAGATGCCCACCAGCACGGCGCTGATGGAGCCCAGGGCCACGCCCAGGGCGGCCACGGTGCCCACATCGGTCTTGCGCGGGGCGGCGGCCGCCGTGGCCGTGGCGGCGCTGGCCGCTGCGGTGCCGGGCGCCGTGACCAGCTGGCCGGCCTGTGTGCCCAGGCTGGCGGTCACGCCCTCCTCCTTGGCCGAGGCGCGCTTGGCCACCTGTTCCTCCACCATGCGCAGGAATTTCTTGTAGGGCAGGAAGAAGGCCTGGCCGATGCTGGTGGGGTTCTCGATGAGCTTGACGATGGTGGCGTCCCAGTCGTTGCCCGCGCGGTCATAGAACACGCCGTTGCGGCCCACGAAGAGAAAGTCCACATCGCCCGCCGTGAAGGCCGCGACGATGGCTTTCTTCTTGCCCTCGCGCCGGAGCTCGCAGTAGGCCAGGCAGGTCTTGGCGCGGCCGGCCAGCGCGGCATGGGCAGCCGTGTCGCTCACTTCCACGGTCAGGTCGCAGCTGCGGGCATCCAGGTAGAGCGTGCCGGCCTGGAAGGCCGCGCCCTCGCGCCGGTAAAAGAGGCTGAACGAGACGAAGTTGTTGAGCAGCGCCAGCAGGTCGCGCTGCAGGCGGATGAGCTTTTCCAGCGCCACGGCCTGCAGGCTGTGTTCCTTTTCGGACTCGTCCTGGGCGATGAGGTCCAGCAGCGCGGCTTCCTGGCCGCCGTCCAGCAGCGCCTGCACCTCCTGCTGCGACAGGGCATCGAGCGGCGTGGCGGGCCGGGCCGCCAGCCATTGGCGGCAGGGCTGCAGGGCGGCCTTGACCTGTTCCCACTGCGCGGCGGTGATCTCCTGCAGGTCTTCGCCCAGCACGGGCTGCACGGCCTGCTCGCGCAGCGCCTGCAGCGCGCCGGCCCATGCGGGGTTGACGCCCTGGGCCAGCGGCAGCGCGCGATCGGCCGCCACGGCGGCCAGGGGCAGCGCGGCAATGGCTTGGGCGCCGCTGTCCAGCACTTCGCGGCCCAGGGCGGCATAGCCCTCCACGGAGGGGTTGAGCGGGTCCTGCGCGCGCGTGTCGAAGGCGGCCAGGCGTGTGCGTGCGAAGAAGTCGTCCACCTTGGCCTGGACCGCGTCCACGGCGCGGGCGGCGGCTAGGGCCTGGTCGCGCTCGGCAATGCCGCAGCCCAGGGCCTCGGCGCCCGCATGCCAGTCGCGCAGTGCGCGCAGGTCCGCATAGAAAGCCTCTGCCTGCTGGCGCGCGATGCCGGCCACGCCGTCGGCGCCGGCAGCGGTGCCGTAGGCCTTGCCAATGCGTTCGATCAGCTCGGCCAGTGCCTTGTCGCCCTCGGCCGTGGCGGGGCTGACGATGCCGTCGCCATTGAAGCGCATGGCCGCCAGGGAGGCCAGGCGCTCGCGCACCTGGGCCAGGCTCAGCGCGGCGCCGCCGGCCTGACCGGACAGGGCCAGCATGCGCTCGGCCTCGGCATGCAGCAGGGCGCCCTGCTCGCTGTCGCGCTCCAGGCTGGACAGTTGCAGCACGTCGCCGCCATCGGCCAGCACCTGCGGGTCGCGCACGCGCGCCACGGCCCATTGGCAGGCGGCGATCAGCTCGGGCGGGCGGATGCGGCCGTCCTTGTCTTCGTCGATCAGGTCCAGCGTGTCGCTGTCGAACTCGATGCCGCGCGTGGGGCAGGCCAGGGCCACCCACAGCTTCTGGTCCAGCTCGCCGATGTGCGCAATGTCCTGCCCGGTGCGGATGACCACCTGGTCCACTCCACCGGCGCGAAAAAACTCCCAAGCATGTTGCTGCTGCATGAAATACCCAACGGCCGCTCTGGCCAACGTTCGAAAAACGGAAAAAGGGCCGCAGTTTAAAAGTCATTCGGCCTGTCCAATTGAAGACATTTGTCAACGACGGGCGTCAGTGCAGGCTGTCAGGGCTATTGCTTTGTGCAAAAATAAAAGCACTGAATAGATACTTTATTGCCTTCATGCCCTCCAACTCCACCGCGTCGGCCCCTCAACAAGGCCGGGACAAGCTGCACCTGCAGCTGGCGCGGCTGTTCCGCAGCAAGGTGTCCACGGGCGCCTGGCCCGTAGGCAGCGCCATTCCCACGGTGCAGGAGCTGCAGGCGCTGCATGGCGTGTCGCGCACCACGGTGCGCATGGCGCTGGGCGCCCTGGTGGCAGAGGGCCTGCTGCTCACGCGCAAGCGCGGCGGCACGCGGGTGATTGCGGCGCCCTACAAGCCGCCGTCCTTTCTGCTGCCCACCAGCTGGAAGGAGCTGGTGGCCTTTGGCGCCCACATCGGCCAGATCACCCTGCACACCGGGCGGGACTGCCTGCCGCCGATTCCCGAAGGCTTCCCCGACGTGGGCCGCATGGCCCCCGCCTACGTGCACCTGCTGCGCGTGTACGACCATGACGCGGCGCGGTTTTGCCTGTCGCAGCTGTACCTGGAGCAGGAACTGTTCCCCGAGATCGAGGCCCAGCTGCAGCGCAGCTCCCTGGCCGTGGCCCTGAGCAGCGACCCCTCGCGCATTGCCGTGGCGCGCCAGCACCTGAGCGTGGCGCCGGCCGACGAACTGGCCGCCGAGCACCTGGGCGTGGCCCTGGGCACGCCGCTGATGCAGGCGCTGCGCTGGGCCTGCAATGCCGACGGGCTGCTGATCTACTGGGCGCGGGTCCGCTTTCTCAGCGAGTACGTGCATATGGAAATGGATCTTCTGAAATGAACCCCACCCCCTCCACCCCGGCCAGCCGCCCGCATGCGGGCCGCGTGGCCTGGATCACCGGCTCGACCAGCGGCATCGGCCTGGCCGTGGCGCGCCATCTGGCCAGCGAGGGTGCAGCCATCGCGCTGCATGGCCAGGCCGCCGCTTCTGCCGAGACCGATGCGCTGGTGCGCGAGATCGCCCAAACGCATGGCGTGCCGGTGCGCCACTACGGGCTGGACCTGCGCGACGGCAGCGCCATCGCCCCGCTGGCGCAGCGCATTGCGGCCGAGATGGGCGCCATCGACATCCTGGTCAACAACGCAGGCATGCAGCATGTGAGCCCGCTGCTCGAATTCCCGGCCGGCAAGTGGGACGAGCTGCTGGCCGTCAACCTATCGGCGCCCTTCCACGCCATCCAGGCCTGCGCGCCGCAGATGCTGGAGCGCGGCTGGGGCCGCATCATCAATATCGCCTCGGTCAGCGGGCTGGTGGGCGTGGCGCGCAAGCCGGCCTATGTGGCCAGCAAGCACGGGCTGATCGGCCTGACCAAGTCGGTGGCGCTGGAGTTCGCCACCACGCCCGTGACCTGCAACGCCATCTGCCCCGGCTGGGTGCTGACGCCGCTGGTGCAACGGCAGATCGATGCGCTGGCCGCGCACGAGGGGCTGGATGCCGACGCGGCGGCCCGCCAGCTGCTGGGCGCCAAGCAGCCCTCCCAGGCCTTCGTGACCGTGGAGCAGGTGGCGGCGCTGGCCGGTTTCCTGGCCAGCGAGCAGGCCGCCCAGGTGCGCGGCGCACACTGGAACATGGACGGCGGCTTTGCCGCTGCCTGAGCCGGCCACGCCTCGCCCTGCCCCGCCAAACCCCTTTTCATACCAACGACAGACAAACCCAACCAGGAGAGACAGATGTCCTTGAACGAAACCCATGACGCAGGCCTGCGCAGCTGGGTGGCCTCGGCCAACACCGGCGCCAGCGACTTCCCCATCCAGAACCTGCCCTACGCGGTGTTCCGCCGCGCAGGCAGCCAGGAGGCCTGGCGCGGCGGCGTGGCCATCGGCGACCAGGTGCTGGACCTGGCGCGCGCAAGCGCCCTCAAGGCGCTGGGCGATGCCGTGCAGCCGCAGCTGGAGGCCGCTTCGCAGCAGCGCCTGAACGGCTTCATGGCCATGGGGCCGGCCGCCTGGTCGGCCCTGCGCCTGGCGCTGTCGCGCGCGCTGCGCGAAGGCGCTGCCGCGCAGGACGCCCTCAAGGATTGCCTGGTACCCCAGGCCGAGGTGGAGTACGCCGTGCCGGCCCAGGTCGGCGACTACACGGACTTCTATACCTCGGTGCACCACGCCACCAACGTCGGCAAGCTGTTCCGCCCGGACAACCCGCTGATGGAGAACTACAAGTGGGTGCCAATTGGCTACCACGGCCGCGCCTCCAGCCTGCGCGTGTCGGGCGTGGACTTCCGCCGCCCCATGGGCCAGCTGAAGGCGCCCGACGCTGCCGCGCCCGCACTCAAGCCCTGCGCACGCCTGGACTATGAGCTGGAGATGGGCATCTACACCGGCGCCGGCAACGCCTGGGGCGAGGCGATTTCCATGGACGAGGCAGAGAACCACATCTTCGGCCTGTGCCTGCTCAACGACTGGTCGGCGCGCGACATCCAGGCCTGGGAATACCAGCCGCTGGGCCCCTTCCTGTCGAAGAACTTCGCCACCACGGTCTCGCCCTGGATCGTGACGCTGGAGGCGCTGGAGCCCTACCGCACGGCGTTCACGCGGCCCGCCGCAGATCCCCAGCCCCTGCCCTACCTGAGCTCGGCCGCCAACTCCGAGCGCGGCGCGTTCGACGTGCAGTTGAGCGTGGCGCTGGAGACCGGCCGCATGCGCGCCGAAGGCCAGGCGGCCCAGCAGATTACCCACACCAGCTACCGCCACGCCTACTGGACCATGGCCCAGCTGGTGGCCCACCACAGCGTCAACGGCTGCGACCTGCAGCCCGGTGACCTGCTGGGCACGGGCACGCTGTCCGGCCCCACCTCCAGCGAAGCCGGTGCGCTGCTGGAGCTGACCGAAGGCGGCAAGAAGCCCGTGGCGCTGGCCAATGGCGAGAGCCGCACCTTCCTGCAGGACGGCGATGCCGTGATCCTGCGCGGCTGGTGCGAGAAGCCGGGCGCCGCGCGCATCGGCTTCGGCGAGTGCCGCGCCACGGTGCTGCCCGCGCGCCAGGGCTGACAGCAGCCTCCAATCGATCGGGCGCGATGGATTCGCCCGATCGATAGCCACGAATGTCGTGATTCCGACAGCCACGAGTGCATGACACAATTGCTGACATGCCCGCCCCATCGGAAGAAGCCCTCTCAGCACCTCCCGCCACCATCGACTTCGGAAGGCAGGCGGCCCCTGCACGGCAGGAGCCCGCCTTTGCCGAGCCCGGCACCGCCAAGAGCCCCAGCAAGCTGCCGCCCTCGATCGCCAGCGCCTTCGCCGCCGCAGCCTATGCGCTGCAGCACGGCGATGACGGCCCAGCCGCCGACGAAAGGGCGGCCCCCGGCGCAAGTTCCGGCACGAATTCCGGCACGACCAGCTTCACCGGTGGCCAGGGTGCAGGCCTGATGCCCGGCCTGTACGCCAGCCTGATTGGCGAGCCCTCGCGCGACTACTACCTGCGCCTGTTCGAGCGCTTCGATGCGCTGGGCAAGCCCCTGCCCACCTGGAACCTGGCCGCAGGCCTGTTCACCCTGCCCTGGTGCGGGCTGCGCGGGCTGTGGCAAGAGGGCGGCCTCTACGCGCTGGCCGCCGGCGGCACGGGCCTGGTCTGGGGCCTGCTGCTGCGCCCCGCGCTGGGCCTGCCCCCGGCCATAGCCCACGGCATCGATGCCATGCTGGTGCTGATGGCGATTGCCATTCCCGGCCTGGGCGCCAATGCCCTGTACTGGCACCATGTGCGCCGCCTCACCCTGCAAGCCATTGGCGAGGCCCCCAACATGGCCGCAGCGCACGAACGCCTGGCCCGCCGCGCGGCCACGCCCTTGCGCAAGCGCCTGGCCGTGGCGGCCGGTGCGGTGCTTGCCGCCGCTGCGGGTGCCGGCATCTGGGCGCTGTCGGGCACGCCACATTTCATGGCGGCACAGACCGAGGTGATTCCATCCGAAGCCGTACCGGCCGCTGCACCAGTTTCGCCAGCTGCACCAGCCGTGGCGCCAACGCCCGCCGCAGCCGTAGCTGCCGTTGAAACGCCAAGGACGGAACCGGCGCCCACACCCGCCCCCACTCCCGCACCCACGCCCCAGCCGCAAGAGCCAGTCGCCCAGGCCGAGGCGCGCCCTGATCCGCAAGCGCCCTTGCCCGTTGCCGGCAGCACCGTCTCCGGCACGGTCGAACCCATGCCCGTAGTAGCAGCTGCCGGCGCTGCGGGTGCCGTCGCGGCCACTGCAGCGGCAGCCATTCCCGTCAAGGCCGCGTTGGTGCCAGCCAAAGCGCCTGCGCCTGCACCTGCACCAGCGTCCGTACACACAGCCACTCCAGCGCCCGCCAAGCCCTCCAAGGTGGCGGCTGAAACCAAACCAGCCAAGCCTGCCAAGCCTGCCGAACCCGTCGCAAAGGCCCCGGCACCTGCCAAGCCTGCCTCGGCGGCTCTGGAGCCGGGCAACTACTACATCAACATCGGCGTGTTCTCTGAAGCCGCCAATGCCGGGCGCGTGGTGGAGCGGCTGGAGAAAGCCAAGCTGCCCACGCTCAGCCAGACCCTGCACAGCAACAAGGGCGAGATCGTGCGCGTGCGCTCGGGCCCCTTTGCCAAGCAGCGCAGCGCCGATCAGGCGGCGGCCAGGATACGCGCCATGGGCCTGGAGGCCACGGTCTTCCACCACGCCCCTGCGGAAGGCCGCAGCGCGCGGCGGTGATGCCCTGGCAGCACCTTGGCAATGCCTTCGTGATGCCTTTGCTGCCGCCTGTTACTTCCGCATGCCAATGGCACCGCCCGAGCCCGGCTAAGGTATGCGGCGTTGTCCGAGGCGATGCGCCAGCGCCCGCCCTGATACTGCGCAGCACACACCCCCTGAATTGAGGAGACAGACCATGCCGACGATCACCACCCCAGCCCTGCACCGCCGCCTTGCCGCCCTGGCCCTGCTGGGCGCCACCACCCTGGTTGCGGGTTGCGCCGGCATGAGCAATCCTTTTGGCGGCAGCAGCGGCGGCGCGGCGCAACCGGCCCCGCGCCCCGTGCAGGTCTGCAATGCGGCATCGGCCCAGTCCTTCGTGGGCAAGAGCAATACCTCGGCCACGCTGGAGGCCGCCCGCAAGCAGTCGGGCGCCTACATGGCCCGCGTGCTGCGCGAAGGCCAGCCAACGACGATGGAGTTCAACCAGGAACGCCTGAACCTGGTGGTCGATGGAACCGGCCGCATCGTGGCCGTGCGCTGCGGCTGATCGCCGACCGATTGCGCTGTGGCGCTGGATGAAGAAAGGACGCCGAGGCGTCCTTTTTCAATCGTCGTCGGCCCGCTCACTCTGCCAGGAACAGCTCCTGCAGGTCGCTGAGGAAGTCAAAGCCCCGCTCCGTGGGCACCACCCGGCCCAGGTCGCGCTTGATCAGGCCCTTGGCCTGTGCTGCATCCAGCCCCTTGGCGATGGACGACAGCGGCAGGCCCGTGCGCTCCATGAAGTCCTGCAGCGCAAAGCCTTCGCGCAGGCGCAGCGCGTTGAGCATGTACTCGAAGGGCAGGTCGGCGCGGCGCACCTCGCCGTCCTGCGCCAGTGGCGCGCCGGCCAGGGCCTGGTCCATGTAGCGCGCGGGATCGCGAAAGCGCACCTGGCGCACGATGCGGTGGGCAAAGCTGAGCTTGCTGTGCGCGCCCGCGCCAATGCCCAGGTAGTCGCCGAACTGCCAGTAGTTGCGGTTGTGCCAGCACTGGTGGCCCTCGCGCGCATAGGCTGATATCTCGTAGCGCTGCATGCCTGCGGCGGCGGTGCGCGCGGTGATGCGGTCCAGCATGTCGTAGGCCAGGTCGTCCTCGGGAATGGCCGGCGGGAACTTGGCGAAATACGTATTGGGTTCGATGGTCAGGTGATAGACCGACAGGTGCGGCGGCGCGAAGGACAGGGCCACGTCCAGGTCACGCGCCAGGTCCAGCTCGGTCTGGCCGGGCAGCGCGTACATCAGGTCGATGTTGAAGGTCTCGAAGCTGTCGGCCGCCTCGCGCACGGCCGCACGCGCCTGGGCGCCATCGTGCACGCGGCCCACGGCCTGCAGCAGGCGGTCGTCGAAGCTCTGCACGCCAATGGACAGCCGCGTGACACCGGCCGCGCGGAAGGCGCGGAAGCGGTCGGTCTCGAAGGTGCCGGGGTTGGCCTCCATGGTGATCTCGCAGTCGGCCTCCATGCGCAGGCGCGCACGGATGGCGGCCAGCAGCCGGTCGATGGACTCGGGCGCGAACAGGCTGGGCGTGCCGCCACCGATGAAGATGCTGTGCACGGTGCGGCCCCAGATCAGCGGCAGCGCGCTTTCCAGGTCGGCGACCAGGGCGTCGATGTAGCGGTCTTCGGGCAGCTCGGGGCCGTCGCGGCCGTGCTCGTGCGAGTTGAAGTCGCAGTACGGGCACTTGCGTATGCACCAGGGCAGGTGCACGTACAGCGACAGCGGCGGCAGGCTGCCCAGCTGCAGCGTGCCGGGGCGCATGTAGTGCTGGATGTCGCGCTGCACGGCGGCCTGGGCGCCGGCGGCCGCATCCTGGGGCTGGATGGGAATCATCGCACCCAGCGCTCGCGCACGAGTTCGATCATCTGCAGCGTGGCGCGGCCGCGGTGGCTGTGCGCGTGCTTCACGGCCGGGTCCATCTCGGCGAAGGTCTGGCCCAGCTCGGGGATGTACATCACGGGGTCGAAGCCGAAGCCCTGCGTGCCACGGCGCTCGGTGGTGATCTCGCCGAGCACACGGCCCATGGCGATCAGCGGTTCGGGATCCTTTGCGCTGCGAACGCCCACCAGGGTGCTGACCATGGCGGCGCGGCGGTCGGCCACGCCCTGCATCTGCTCCAGCAGCGCGCGCACGTTGTTGTCGTCGCTTTTCTCGTAGCCGAACTGCGTGCAGTAGTAGGCCGTATCCACGCCCGGCAGCCCGCCGAAGTGCGAGACGCACATGCCGGCGTCGTCGGCAATGGCGGGCAGGCCCGTGCGCTCGGCCGCGAAGCGGGCCTTGGCCAGCGCGTTCTCCACAAAGGTGCAATGCGGCTCGGGCGCCTCGCCCTCGAACAGGTCGCCCTGGCGGATCAGCTCCACCCCCAGCGGGGCGAACATGGCTTGCAGCTCGGCGAGCTTGCCGCGGTTGTTGGAGGCCAACACAATCTTCATCGTAGAAATCCATTCGGGCGCCCGTGCGCCCTTTGTCGTCAATAGGTTCGGTAGTCCATGCGCGCCAACGGCACCGCTGCCGCGGGCCAGCAGCGGCATTCAGCGCTTGAACTGGCGCTCGGCCGAGCGGCGTATCGCTTCGTTGATCTCGGCGATGGAGCGCTCGATGGCCGCGTCGTCGAGCTCATCTTCCAGGTCTTCGATTGCCCCGCCCTGGATCGTGGATTCAAACGCGTCGTTCTCGATGTCCTGGGTGGAGATGCCCATGGTGGACTCGAAGGCGTCTGGCGTCTCCCACTCCATGGCAATGGCCGTGACGTTGTCGCTGGCATCGCCCGCATTGCGCAGTGCCGTATCGACCAGCTGGGGAATGGCCTGGGACACGGTGCGGCCGTGCAGGGTGCGCAGCAGGTGCCCTTCGTCCACGCTGCCCCACAGGCCGTCGGAGCACAGCAGCAGCTTGTCGCCCTGCTCCAGCCGGCGCGGCTCGGTCACGTCGTAGATGGGCTTTGACGGAGAGCCCAGGCAGGTGAACAGCACGTTGCGGCTCGATGTCTTGAGCTGGGCCGCGATCTCGCCCATCTCCAGATAGGAGTGATCGCGCGTGCGCACCAGCAGCTCGCCGCCGCGAACCAGGTACAGGCGCGAGTCGCCGCAATGGATCCAGGTGATCTTGCCCTTCTGGATGACGGCGGCGACCAGCGTGGTGCGCGGCGTGTCGATCATTCCCTTGGCGCTGGCATAGCGCAGGATCTGCCGGTGCGCGTGCAGCAGCGCATCGACCAGAAAGCCCTGCGGATCTTCGAGCAGCGGCTTGGCCTGGCGCTGGAAATGCACGGACATCACCTGCAGCGCCAGCTGCGCGGCGACCTCGCCTTCGGGATGGCCGCCCATGCCGTCGGCCAGCACGAAGAGCACGGCTTCCCGCGTGTAGCAGTAACCCATGCGGTCTTCATTGAGCGCACGGCCGCCGCGGCGGCTCAGCTGGAATACCGAAAACCTCATGGCTTGCGCTCCTGGCCCACGGCTGGCAGGCCCGCTGCGCCGCTGATCTTTTGCATGTTCTTCTTGGCGTCGGTCACCAGCGTGTCCAGCTGCAGGCGCATGCGCTCGGAGACGCTGAGCTTGGTGTAGCGGCGCTCGCCTTCGCGGCTCAATTCCTTTTGCAGAGCAAACACCGACTGCGGACGCGATCCCGGGTCCACGGCCATGCACCACTCGACCACCTCGATGAGATTGTCCGAATACACGCCGCGCAGCTTGGTCAGCGCCAGCGTGAGCCGGTCCTTGTCCTGGCGCTGCGGCGCCTCGTTGGGCGGAAATCCCTGCATGCAGGCATAGATGCAGGCGCCGATGGCGTAGATGTCGGTCCAGGGACCCAGCGATGCGTCGCGGCGGTACATCTCGGGCGCGGCAAAGCCCGGCGTGTACATGGGGCGGATGAAGTTGCCTTCCTTGGACAGCACCTCGCGCGCCGCGCCGAAGTCGATCATCACGGCACGGTCGTCATTGGTGATGAAGATGTTGGCCGGCTTGATGTCCAGGTGCAGCATCTTGTGCTGGTGCACGATGCGCAGGCCGCGCAGCACCTCGTCGAACAGCGAGCGAATGGTCGATTCACGGAACACCTTCTCGGCCTTGAGCTCGCGCGCGGTGACGACGAAGTCCTGCAGGGTGGCGCCCTCCAGGTAGTTCATCACCATGTAGACGGTTTCGTTCTCGCGAAAGAAATTGAGCACGCTGACCACGGAAGCGTGCGAGATCTGCGCCAGTGAACGCCCTTCCTCGAAGAAGCTCTTGAGGCCCAGGCGGTACAGCGAAAGTTTTTCGGGCGCCACGGCGGGCTGCAGCTCTCCGGGGGCACGGGTGGCCAGCGAGGCGGGCAGGTATTCCTTGATCGCCACCTGCTTGCCCTCTGCATCCAAGGCCAGGTAAACGACGCCGAAACCGCCGGAAGCAAGCCTGCGCACTACCCGATAGCCGCCGATCGTGCTGCCTGGCGGCAATGGCGCCGGCTTGATCTTGGAAGACATTTTTCTCCGGTGAGTCTCAGGGATGGGGCGAAACCCGGATAATCGGGCAATTGCAAGCATCCATCAAAAGTCCAATGCCAGTTTACAGCATGACCGGATACGCCAGTGCCCAGCACGGCGCGTCCGAAGAAGATGGTGGAGCGTCGGGCCGCAACAGCCGGCTCGGTCTGGAGATCCGCTCGGTCAACAGCCGCTTCCTGGATCTTTCGTTCCGCCTGCCCGACGAACTGCGCGCGCATGAGCCAGCCTTGCGGGCCCTTTTGACCGCCCGCCTCAAGCGCGGCAAGGTCGAGGTGCGCGCCGCCATCGACAACGACGACGGCAACTCCCTGCCCGACCCCTCCACCGCCATGCTGCAGCGCCTGGCCATGCTCCAGGACACTGTCCAGTCCTGGCTGCCCGACGCCCGCAGCCTGTCCGTCTCCGACGCCCTGCGCCTGGCCAGCGGCAGCGGCAACTCGGCCGTTGACTGGAGCAGCGTGCTGCCCACGCTGGCAGAGCAGGCCCTGACCGAACTGCTGGAGGCCCGCGCCCGCGAAGGCAAGCGCCTTGCCACCATGCTGCTGGACCGCATCGCGCAGCTGCGCAAGCTCGCGGCAGATGCCACGCCCCTGGTGCCCCAGCTCGTGGAGCAGCAGCGCCTGCGCTTCATGGAGCGCTGGAAGGAAGCGATGGCCCTGGCCGAAGGCGCCGTGGCGCCCGAAGCCGCCCAGGACCGCGCCCTGACCGAGGCCACCGCCTTTGCCATCCGCATCGACGTGGCCGAGGAAGTCACCCGCCTGGACTCGCACCTGGACGAGATCCAGAGCCTGCTCAAGAAGGGCGGCGAGATCGGCAAGCGCCTGGACTTCCTGATCCAGGAACTGCACCGCGAAGCCAATACGCTGGGCTCCAAGTCCGCCACGCTGGAGCTGACCCGCATCAGCGTGGACATGAAGGTGCTGATCGAGCAGATGCGCGAGCAGGTGCAGAACATCGAATAAGCCCAACACAGATGCCCATGCGTGAACACACTGCGCAAAATTCCATGGATTACCCCGGAAACCTCTTTGTCGTCTCGGCCCCCAGCGGGGCCGGCAAGTCCAGCCTGGTGCGCGCGCTGCGCGAGTTCGATGCGCGCGTCTCCCCTTCCGTCTCCCACACCACGCGCGCGCCGCGTGGCCAGGAAAAGCACGGCCGCGAGTACTACTTCGTCTCCGACCAGGAGTTCGACGCCATGGTGTCGAACAACGCCTTCGTCGAATGGGCGAACGTGCACAGCCGCCGCTACGGCACGGCCAAGAAGGCTCTGGAAGAGCGTATCCAGGTCGGCACCGACGTGCTGCTGGAGATCGACTACCAGGGCGCACTGCAGGTCAAGCAAGCGTTTCCGAACGCCGTCCTGATCTTCATCCTGCCGCCCAGCTGGGACGAGCTGCGTGCCCGCCTGGAAAACCGGGGCGAGGACGCGCCCGAGGTGATCGAGCTGCGCCTGAAGAACGCGGCCGAGGAGATGGCCCAGGTGGCGAAATTCGACTTCGTTATAATCAACGAATTGTTCGAGAGCGCACTGTTTGATCTCAAGACGATCATCCACGCCCAGCGCCTCAAGTATGCGGCTCAGCGCAGCCGCCGCGCAGAGACCTTCGAGTCTCTCAATATTTCTGAACCCAACTGACGTTTCCCGGAGATCCTGATGGCACGCATCACTGTTGAAGACTGCCTGGAGCAGATCCCTAACCGCTTCCAGCTCGTGTTGGCCGCCACTTACCGCGCACGCATGCTGAGCCAGGGTCACACGCCCAAGATCGAAACCAAGAACAAGCCCGGCGTCACCGCGCTGCGCGAGATCGCCGAAGGCAAGGTCGGCATCGAGATGCTGAAGAAGGTTCCGGGCTGATTTGCTGCAAAGCAACACAATGGCCCCACAAAGAGCACCGCACAGCGGTGCTTTTTTTACATGAAGCCTGCACAAACCAGCATGCACGCTACATTTAAGTCATGAAAGCGGCCTTGACTTCGTTCACAGCCCCCTCTGATCCCGTACCGCCACCCCGGCCCGAGCGCATGTCTGCAGAGCAGGCAACCGCCGTGTCGGCCAATGCCTTTGCCGGACTGATGGAGCACCTGGGATACCTGGATGCCACCAGCATCGAGCAGGTGCGCGAAGCCTATGCCTTCGCCGACCAGGCCCACAGCGACCAGTGGCGCAGCAGCGGCGAACCCTATATCACCCATCCCATCGCGGTCACGGCGCTGTGCGCGAGCTGGAAGCTCGACGCCCCGGCCCTGATGGCCGCGCTGCTGCACGATGCGATGGAAGACTGCGGCGTCACCAAGGCCGATCTCGCCCAGCGCTTCGGCCAGGACGTGGCCGAGCTGGTCGACGGCCTCACGAAGCTGGACAAGCTGCAGTTCAACACGCGCGAAGAGAACCAGGCGGAATCCTTCCGCAAGATGCTGCTGGCCATGGCGCGCGATGTGCGCGTGATCCTGATCAAGCTGGCCGACCGCACCCACAACATGCGCACCATGGGCGACATGCCGCGCAGCAAGTGGGGCCGCATCTCCTCGGAAACGCTGGAGATCTACGCACCCATCGCCCACCGCCTGGGGCTGAACCAGACCTACCGCGAGCTGCAGGACCTGGCCTTCCGCCACCTGCATCCCTGGCGCTACGCCACGCTGGAAAAAGCCATCGCCCGCTCGCGCAAGCGACGCCGCGACCTGGTCCAGCGCGTGCAGGACGAGGTCAATGCCGAGTTCGCCGGCGCGGGGCTGCAGGCCCGCCTTGCCGGCCGCGAAAGCACGCTGTATTCGCTCTATCTGCGCATGGAGAAGAACCAGCTGAGCTTTGCCAAGGTGACGGACATCTACGGCTTTCGCATCATCTTGCCGCGTGTGATCGATTGCTACACGGCGCTGGGCGTGCTGCACCAGATGTACAAGCCCATGCCGGGCCGCTTCAAGGACTACATCGCCATTGCCAAGAACAATGGCTACCAGTCGCTGCACACCACGCTGGTGGGTCCCTCGGGCGTGAACATCGAGTTCCAGATCCGCACCGAGGAAATGCACATCGTCGCCGAGGCCGGCGTGGCCGCCCATTGGCTCTACAAGGCCCAGCCCGGCCACGATTCCGAGCAGCTGGGCACGCAGTGGCTCCAATCGCTGCTGGACATCCAGAACGAGACGCGCGATGCCGCCGAGTTCTGGGACCACGTCAAGGTGGACCTGTTCCCCGACGCCGTCTACGTGTTCACGCCCAAGAGCGAGATCATGGCCATGCCGCGCGGCGCCACCGTGGTGGACTTCGCCTATGCGATCCACAGCAAGGTCGGCAACCACATGACCGCCGCGCGCATCAACAACGAGGAAGTGCCGCTGCGCACCGAACTCAAGAGCGGCGACGTGGTGCAGATCGTCACCTCCGAAGACGCCACGCCCAACCCGGCCTGGCTGGGCTTCGTCAAGACCGGCCGCGCGCGCTCCAAGATCCGCCATTACCTGAAGTCGGCCGCGCAAAGCGAATCGGCACGCCTGGGCGAGAACCTGCTGGCCCAGGCCATGCGCGCCGAAGGCATGGACGCCGTGCCGCCGGCCGATGAAGCCAACCAGGCGCTGTGGGACGAAGTGCTGCGCATGGCAGGCAGCCGCAGCCGCGCCGACCTGATGGTGGACATCGGCATGGGCCGGCGCATTGCATCGCTGGTGGCCTCGCGCCTGACGGCGCTGATGGCGCGCCACGGCCACCGGCCCGACGCCCTGCTGCTCACGCGCGAACGCTTCAATGCCAGCAACCGGCCCTTCCAGGGCGCCGTGCTGCTGGACGGCTCCAACCAGGGCTCCATCCACTACGCGCAGTGCTGCCGGCCCGTGCCGGGCGACGCCATCGTGGGCTATCTGGGCAGCGGCGAAGGCCTGATCGTGCACCACGCGCAATGCAAGATCGCACAGCGCCTGCAGGAAAAGGACAGCGACCGCTTCATCGTCGTGGAATGGGCAGATGACATCGATGCCGCGCGCCTTTTCGAGGCCCGCATCGTCGTCACCGTCAACAACGGCAAGGGCGTGCTCGCCCGCGTGGCAGCCGAGCTGGCCGGCGCCGAAGTGGACATCCTGCGCGTGGACATGGCCGACGAGGCCGCCATGAGCACCACGGACCTGTGCTTCGTGATCTCGGTGCACGACAACCAGCAGGTGGAGTCCGCGCTGCGCAACCTGCGCCGCGTGCATTCGGTGGTGCGCGCATCGCGCGTCATTCCCTGACCCCGGCCCTGCGGGCCGATCTCGTCTCTACAGGCCCTGCACCAGTTGCTGAAGCAGCTGGCCGCAGTCGTGTTCGAACTTGCAGGCCAGCAGATCTTCGGCCCGCATGCGGCCCTGGTTGACCGCCACCACCGGCTTGCCCTGGGCCACGGCCTCGTGCACGAAGCGCAGGCCCGAATACACCATCAGCGACGAGCCCACGACCAGCAGGCCCTGCGCATGCCCGAGCGCGGCCCGCACCGCCGCCACTCGCTCGCGCGGCACGCCCTCGCCGTAGAACACCACATCGGGCTTGAGCACGCCACCGCAGTGCGGGCAGGCCGGCACGTCGAAGCGGCTGAAGTCGCGCCCCTCCAGGTCGGCATCGCCATCGGGCGCGGCCTGGGCGCTCAGGCCGGCCCAGCCGGGGTTGCGCTGCAGCAGCATGGCCTGCAGCGAGGCGCGCTCCATGCCGGCGCCACAACCCATGCAGCGCACGGCGGCAATGCGGCCGTGCAGGTCGATGACACCCTCGCTGCCTGCCGCCGTATGCAGGCCATCCACGTTCTGGGTGACCAGGCCGGCCATCCATCCGCGCTGCTGCAGCAGCGCCAGCGCCTCATGGGCCGGGCCGGGCCGGGCCTGTGCCATCACGGGCCAGCCCAGCAGGCTGCGCGCCCAATAGCGCTGGCGCGTGGCATGGCTGCCCATGAAGGCCTGCAGCGTCACGGGCTGGGGCCGCTTCCACTGCCCCGCCGCATCGCGGTAGTCCGGAATGCCCGAGCCTGTGCTGCAACCTGCGCCCGTCAGCACCAGCCAGCGCTGGCCAGGGCGCAGCAGGGCACGCAGCGCCTGCGCGGCATCCTGCACAGGCGGGGAAAGGGAGGGCGATGGTGCAGCAGTCATGGGAGCACAGCATAGCGATCCATGGATGGCTTGGTGCGGAAACACCGTGTTGCATTCAGCGCCAGGGCGCAGCGGAGACAATGGCTGCATGCCCCACGCACATGCCACCGCCCCCGTCCCCAGCAACGCCAACGGCCCCCACAGGCTGACCCGCGCCGGACTGGCCACCGCCCTGACTGCCGCTCTGCTGGCCGGCTGCGCCTCCCGACCTGCGCCCACGCCGGTGCCAGCGCCAGCTTCCGCTGCGGCAAACTCCACGGCTGCGGCCGCCCCTGCCGCCCCTGCCGCAGCGGCACAGGCCGGCCCGGCCGCAGCGCCTGCTGTCGAGGCAAGCGGTGCGCAAGAGGCGCCCCAGCAGGCCGAGGCCGCCAGCTTCGAGGCCTGGAAGCGGGACTTTGCGCGCAAGGCGCTGGAGGCCGGCATCTCCGCCAAGACCGTGAGCAGCGCGCTGGAGCCGGCCCGGCTGCAGCGGCGCGCGGTGCAGCTGGACCGCTCGCAGCCCGAGTTCACGCGCACGCCCTGGCAGTACCTGGACAGCGCCGTCTCGGCCCAGCGCATTGCCCAGGGCCGTGCCAAGCTGCGCGAAGCGGCTGCACCGCTGCAGGCGGCCAGCCAGCGCCATGGCGTGCCGGCCGAGGTGATCGCCGCCATCTGGGGCATGGAAAGCAATTACGGCAGCAACTTCGGCAACTTCCCCACCGTCGATGCGCTGGCCACCCTGGCCTTCGACGGCCGGCGCGCGGCCTGGGCTCAGAAGGAGTTGCTGGCCGCCCTGCGCATCATCGACAACGGCGACATCGACGCGGCCCACATGATCGGCTCCTGGGCCGGCGCCATGGGCCATACGCAGTTCCTGCCCTCGGTCTTCCTGGCCTATGCGGTGGATGCCGATGGCGATGGCCGCCGCGACATCTGGGGCAGCCTGCCCGATGTGACGGCCTCCACGGCGAACTACCTGGCCCATTCGGGCTGGAAGACGGGCGAGCCCTGGGCCGTCGAAGTGCGCCTGCCGGCAGGCTTTGACCATGCACGCGCCGAGACCAGCGTGCGCCAGGACAGCGCGCAATGGGCGGCCGAGGGCGTGCAGGCCGTGGACGGCTCCGCCCTGCCCGCCATGGCCAATGCCAGCGTGATCGCACCGGCCGGCGCGCGTGGCCCGGCCTTCATGGTGGGCGCCAACTTCCGCACCATCCTGCGCTACAACAACTCCGTGAATTACGCGCTGGGCGTGGGCCTGCTGTCGCAGCAGCTGGCCGGCGGCCCGGGCGTGCAGGCGGCCTGGCCACGCGATCTGGCCCCGCTGTCGCGCGAGCAGTTGCGCGCCTTGCAGGCCGCGCTCAACGAACGGGGATTTTCGGCCGGCACGGCCGATGGCGTGATGGGACCTGCCACGCGCGCGGGCCTGCGCCAGTTCCAGCAAAGCCAGGGCCTGGTGGCCGATGGCTATCCCACGCTGGAGCTGCTGCAGAAACTGCAGCCCTGAACGCTCACCCGGCGGCGCTGCCCGGCTCCGGGTAGGTGACTTCCAGCACTTCCAGCGTGCGCACACCTGCGGGTGTGGGCAGGGCCACCTCGTCGCCCACACGGGCCTTGAGCAGGGCGCGCGAGACGGGTGCGATCCAGCTGACCTGCTGGCGTGCGCTGTCGGCCTCGTCGATGCCCATGATGGTGATGGTGCGCTCCTCGCCCTCGTCATCGACATAGGTGACGGTGGCGCCGAAGTAGATCTGCTCGCTGCCGGCATGCACGGAGGGATCGACCACCTCGGCGATCTCCAGCCGCTTGGTCAGAAAGCGGATGCGCCGGTCGATCTCGCGCAGGCGCTTCTTGCCGTAGAGATAGTCGCCGTTCTCGGAGCGGTCGCCATTGCTGGCCGCCCAGTGCACGATCTCCACGATGCGCGGGCGCTCGTTGTCGATCAGGTCCAGCAGCTCCGTCTTCAGCCGCTCGAAGCCCTGGGGCGTGATGTAGTTCTTGCCGCCCGGCGGCAAGGGCGGCAGGCCGACTTCATCATCGTCGTCGCCGTCGGATTCCTTGGTGAAAGCCTTGCTCATAGGGAGCCGATCTTCACACAGATCACCGCAGCAGGCGAAGACGCCGCACAAACCTCGACACCAACTGAGCACAAACGAAAAAGCCTCAGAACTTTGCAGTTCTGAGGCTTGTCGTTTTGGTGCGGCTGGCAGGAATCGAACCCACGACCCCTTGGTTCGTAGCCAAGTACTCTATCCAGCTGAGCTACAGCCGCCAATCTTCGAATTATAGCGTGCTTTTTGAACGCCTACGGAAAACCATGAAAATATCGAAAAATAACCGTTGACCAGCGCCTGAACCATGGCCACGACCACCGTGCGGGCGCCTGAAACGAAAAAGCCTCAGAACTTTGCAGTTCTGAGGCTTGTCGTTTTGGTGCGGCTGGCAGGAATCGAACCCACGACCCCTTGGTTCGTAGCCAAGTACTCTATCCAGCTGAGCTACAGCCGCCAAGACAACGATTGTATATCAATTTCCGGCCTCTCCGCAAAAATTGCAACCATCGCAAACTCCTGGCCCCGTGGCGCACCGCGCTGGCCTATATTGGCCGGTCGCGGATGCAGGCCCTGCCCTGCACCTGCGCGGGAGACAAACACAGCGAGCGGCCCGCTGCAGCGGCGGGAACGACAAGACATGACAGACAACCGCGCGGCCACGCAGCCGCAACCGCCCGAGGGCGCCATGTGGGGGCAGCTGTTTCGCCGCAGCGCCCGCCCTGCCCTGAGCCTGCAGGGCCAGATCCGCGAGATGCTGGTCGATGCCATCCTCTCGGGCATCCTCGCACCCGGCGAATCCATTCCCTCCAGCCGCGAGCTGGCGCGCCACCTGGGCGTGGCACGCATCACCGTGGTGCTGGCCTACCAGCAGCTGGCCGAGGAAGCCTTTTTGCTGAGCCGCCAGCGCAAGGGCCACTTCATCCATCCCGACGTACTCAAGGGGCGCACGCCGGGCGGCGCTGCGGCCAGCAGCCCCCCTGGCGAAGGCCGCCGCACCGACTGGTCGCGGCGCCTGTGGCTGCTGCCCAGCCAGCAGCGCAGCATCGTCAAGGAAGAGGACTGGCAGCGCTACCCCTATCCCTTTCTGTATGGCCAGTTCGACAAGGAGCTGTTTCCCACGGCCGCCTGGCGCGAATGCTGCCTCAAGGCCCTGGGCGTGCTGGACATACGCCAGTGGGCGCCCGACCAGATCGCGCGCGACGACGAGATGCTGATCCAGCAGGTGCAGACCAAGATCCTGCCCAGGCGCGGCGTCTGGGCCTCGGCCGACGAGCTGATCATTACCGTGGGTGCGCAGCACGCCCTCTACATGGTGGCCGACCTGCTGATGCGCGAGGGCACGGCCGTGGGCATCGAGGAGCCCGGCTACCCCGACGCGCGCAACATCTTCAGCAGCCGCACTTCACAGGTCATCCCGCTGCCGGTGGACGGCCAGGGCCTGCCGGTCACGCCGCTGCTGCGCCAGCTGGACTACCTCTACGTGACGCCCAGCCACCAGTGCCCCACGGGCGTGACCATGCCGCTGGCCCGGCGCGAGGCGCTGCTGGAGATGGCCGAGGCGCACGACATCATCCTCATCGAGGACGACTACGAGAGCGAGAGCAGCTTCGACGGCCAGCCCATCCCGGCACTCAAGAGCCTGGACCGCAGCAACCGCGTGATCTACGTGGGCAGCCTGTCCAAGAGCCTGGCGCCGGGCCTGCGCGTGGGCTACATCGTGGCGGCGCCCGAGCTGATCCGCGAGCTGCGCGCACTGCGCCGGCTCATGATCCGCCACCCCGCCACCTTCGTGCAGCGCACGCTGGCCATGTTCATCTCCCTGGGCCACTACGAGGCCCAGCAGCGGCGCCTGGCCCAGGCGCAGAAGGAGCGGCACGCAGCCCTCACGGCCGCCATGGCCGAGCATGCGCCCGGCTGCCGCATCACGCCCGTGCGCGGCGGCGGCTCGTGCTGGGTGCAACTGCCCGACCACATTCCCGTCGATGCCCTGGCGCAGCGTGCCGCCGCGCACGGCGTGCTCATCGAGCCCGGCGATGTGTTCTTCGCCCGCCCGGGCACGCCCGGCAGCTACATGCGCATGGGCTACCAATCCATACCCGCCAACGACATCGGCCAGGGCGTGAAGGCCCTGGCCGATGCGATCCGTGAGGAGCAGCCCGAGAAGTAACGCCAGGAATGGCCGGGACCGGCCCTGCCGGTCCCGTCGCCCCTGGGTCAATACTTCTGCGGCTCGGGCCGCGCAGCCTCGGACAGCGATGTCACCACGGGCGCCACGCCGCGCTGCAGGAACTGCCGCACGGCGTAGGCCAGCAGCAAAATGCACAGGCTGGCCACGCCCAGCGCCAGCGGCGTGCGCTGCTCGGGGATGAAGGCCATGGCGATGACGATGGACAGCATGCCGAAGATGGCGAACCAGGTCAGGTACGGATAGCACCACATGCGCACCTTGAGCTGGTGGGGCGCCTCGCGCTCCAGCCGGGCGCGCAGGCGCAGCTGCGAGATGGCGATCAGGATGTAGACGAAGATCGCCACCGTGCCGTAGGAGTTGACCAGGAAGGCAAACACCTTGTCGGGCGACACATAGGACATCACCACGGCGCCGTAGCCGAACAGCGTGGCCACCAGGATGGCCCGCGTGGGCACGCCATTGCGGCTGACCTTGGCCAGCGCCTGGGGCGCGTCGCCGCGCCGCGTCAGCGCGAACAGCATGCGAGATGACGCATACAGCCCCGAGTTGAGCGCCGACAGCACGGCCGTCAGCACGATGGCATTCATGATCTGCGCGGCGGCCGGCACGCCCATGGTGTTGAGCGCGCTGACATACGGCGTGGCAATGCCGCCCGCATTCCAGGGCACCAGGCAGGCCACCAGGAAGATGGAGCCCACATAGAACACCAGCACGCGCGTGATCACCGAGTTGGTCGCCTTGGCCACGGCCTTCTGGGGCTCGGCCGTCTCGGCGGCGGCAATGGTCACGATCTCGGCGCCGAAGTAAAAGCCCGTGGCCGCCACCGCCCCGGTCAGCACGGGCACGATGCCGTTGGGCATGAAGCCGCCGTTGCCGGTGAGGTTGCCGAAGTGCATGCCCTGCGAGGCGGGCGTCAGGCCCAGCACGTAGACGCCGGCCACGAACAGGAAGACCACGATGGCCGCCACCTTGATGGAGGCGAACCAGAACTCGAACTCGCCAAAGGACTTGACCGACACCAGGTTGGTCAGCGTCAGCATCACCAGCAGCACCAGGCTGATGCTCCAGTTGGGCACATCGGGCAGCCAGTAGCGCACCAGGTCGGCTCCGGCCACGGCCTCCAGCGCCACGACGATGACCCAGAAGTACCAGTACATCCAGCCCGTCAGAAAGCCTGCCAGCCGGCCCACGCCGGGGCGGTCGCGCCAGGCCTCTCGCGCAAACTCGTAGAACGAGCCTCCCCCGGGCATGGAGCAGGCCAGCTCGCCCAGCATGCGCATGACCAGGACCACGAGCAGGCCCGTGATGAGGAAGGAAAGAATCGCGGCCGGCCCGGCCGACTTGATGACGACGCCGCTGCCCACGAACAGCCCGGCGCCGATGACGCCACCGAGGGCGATCATGGTCATGTGGCGTTCCTTGAGCCCGTGCGAAAGCCCCGGTGAAGAGGCGTGCTGATTTCCGATCATGTCTTGTCTCCTGTTTTATTCAGGCGCCACGGCTGATGCTCTGTTGTGGTGGCTGCGCAGGTGCGCGCCTTGCCGTGGCGTATCCGGTGTTCCCGGTGGCACGGGGCCGCAAGGCCCCGCGCCGTCAGGCGGCCGCCACCGGCGGGCGGTCCTTGCGGAAGGCGTTCTTCACGGCGATCTTTCCGTCCTTGAAGGTGAAGACATCCACCATGCGCGCTTCCACGCGCAGGCCGTCGGCCTTGGTGCCCTTGAAGGTGCTCTCGGACACGCCACGGTCGCCCTGCACGAAGTGGTCTCCATCGAGCCAGGCCGCATCGGGAAAGGCCTGCCAGGCCATCTGGAAGCCCTCGCGCACCGCCTGGCGGCCGATGAAGCTGCGGCCCATGAGGTCGGGGCCGGCCACGGCGTGGAACTCGCATTCATCGGCCATGAAGTCCATCAGGGCCTCGATGTCGTGGCGGTTCCAGGCCTCGGCGAAGCGGGCCAGGAACTGTGCGTCGGGAGGGTTGGTGTCTGCGCTCATGCTGTCTCCTTGTCTGTGGTGGGTCCCACGGCGCCGGGCCCGGGCAGGGCCGCCGCGCCGCGTCATCGAAATGTCGATGGGCCATGGTAGGTAGCAGGCACACGGACCCGTTAGAACCAGATGCCATCAATCGTTAGGTCCAGGCGCGCGCACCGGCCGCCGCTGGCTCTATCGAAAGCTGGGCTGTGGCGCTAACTGGCTCCATGGCCTGCTGGCTATGCTGATTCCATCGTCGGTGCACCGCCTTGCAGGGCTCGCCGGCACTGGCCCCATTCCACCGAATCCATAGCAAAAAGCGGCAGATCCCAAGCCGCCGCACCAGGAGACATCCGCCATGAAAGCCGAGGACATCCGCCCCAGCCACCTGCGTCCCTACGACCCTCAGTACGACCCGCTGGTGGCTGCCAACCCGGGCCACGGCACGGGCTATGCGCCCACCTACTGGGTCGGCACGGCGGGACGACCGCCAGACGATGACGGCCCGGTCACCGGCGACATGGACGTGGACGTGGCCATCGTCGGCTCGGGCTTCACGGGCCTGGCCACGGCGCTGTTCCTGGCGCGCGAGCACGGCATCCGCGCCGTGGTGCTGGATGCCAACCAGACCGCCTGGGGCTGCACCAGCCGCAATGGCGGCCAGGGCCAGAACGCCAGCGGGCGCCTGTACCGCTCGCAGTGGATCGCACGCTGGGGCAAGGACGTGGCGCTCAAGCTCGACGCCGAGATCCGCGAGGGCTTCCAGACCTTCAAGGACCTGGTGGCCGAATTCCCCGAGTGCGAGCCCCAGCCTGGCGGCCACCTCTACATCGCCCACCGCGAAAAGAAACTCGACTTCCTGCGCAACGAGACCCAGATCATGCGCGAGGTCTTCGGCTACGACGCCCGCATGCTCAGCCCCGAGGAGCTGCGCCGCGCCTATGTGAACGACGCCGACAGCCACGGCGCCATGCACGAGCCCGACGGCATCGGCGTGCACCCGCTCAAGCTGGCCTTCGGCTACCTGCGCAAGGCGCGGGAGCTGGGCGTCAAGGTGCACCCGGCCAGCCCGGTGCTGGGCGTCGAGACGCGCAACGGCGTGCACCACCTGCGCACGCCCGGCGGCACCGTGCGGGCGCGCGCCGTGGGCTTTGCCACGGGCGGCTACACCAGCAACGCCCTGCATGGCAGCCTGCGCTCCAAGATCATGCCCATCCTCTCGAACTCGCTGGTCACGCGACCGCTGACCGAGCAGGAGCTGGAGGCCACGGGCTTCAAGACCACCCAGGTCATCACCGACACCCGCACGCTGCGCTTTTACTACCGCCGCCTGCCCGACAACCGCGTGCAGATCGGCAGCCGCAGCGCCGTCACGGGTGCCGATGCGCCCAACCCCATCCACATGGCCAAGCTGGTGGACGGCCTGCACCGCAAGTTCCCGGCGCTCAAGGGCATCACCATCGACTACTCCTGGTGGGGCTGGGTCGATGTGAGCCACGACATGATGCCGCGCGTCTTCCAGCCCGATCCGGCCCAGAGCATCTTCTACGCCGTGGGCTATGGCGGCAACGGCGTCTCCTTCTCGGCCCACGCGGGCCGGCGCATGGCCGAGCGCATCGCAGGCCGCCAGAGCAAGACCTTCGAGCTGCCCATCTACAACTCGGAGCTGGAGTATCCGAACGTCTTCAACATGGTGCGCTCGCCCGCGTTTGCGCCGTTTCGCCGGTTGGGGCAGCGGTTCCTGTACCACTGGTACTACATGCGCGACGAAAAGCTCTGAACCCCAACCGATTGCTGCTTGGGCCGGCCTCCTGCAGGGGGCCGGCCCTTTTTTTCAGCAGCGCCGGGGGCAGCCACCTGCTACCGGTTCCGCATCCAGTCGGCCGTGTTCATGAAGCTGGCCTTGAGGCGCACGCGCAAATCCTCGGGCACGCCGGTCTCGCCCATGGCCTGGTCCATGCAGGCCACCCATTGGTCGCGTTCCAGGATGCCGATGGAAAACGGCATGTGGCGCATGCGCAGGCGCGGATGGCCGAAGCGCTCCTGGTAATGGTCCGGGCCGCCCAGCCAGCCGCACAGGAACCAGAACAGCTTCTGGCGCGCATCGGCCAGGGTGCTGCCGTGGGCGGCACGCAGTTCGGCATAGCCGGGCTCCAGGTCCATCAGATCGTAGAAACGGTCCACCAGGGCCTGCACCCTGGGCTCGCCGCCGATCCATTCATAGGGGGTCTGGGGCGCGTTGTTCTGGGATTCCTCGGACATGACTGGAAGCGGCTGGCGGCTGAGTGAAACCCGCGATTGTCAGGCATGTGCCATGTCCGTGCTTGCGTGCGTGCCGGCCCGCAAGAAGGCATACACGCCCAGCGCCGTCAGCACGGTGATGCCGGCCAGCACATCGAGCAAGGTGGAAAAGGCCTGGCCATACGCGGCCAGCACGGCCGATGCAGGCAGGCCGGGCAGCAGCGACAGCGCGCCGGCGAGATCGCCCGTCACCAGCAACTGTGCGGCCGGGCCGGTGGCCGCCAGCGCCTGCGGCGCCAGTGGTGCAGCCAGTGCCGACAGCCGCCATGACAGCAGCGCCGCCAGGCCCGCGCCCACCAACGCCAGCGCAATGCCCTCGCCCGCCACGCGCACCGTGCTGAAGATGCCCGTGGCCATGCCGGCGCGCTCGCTGGGCACCACGCTCACGGCCAGGCCATCCATCAAGCCCCAGGGCAGCCCGATACCCAGGCCGATCAGCAGCAGCGGGGGCGCCATCTGCACAAAAGCCGTGCCCGGCGCGCACCCGCCCAGCCACAGCAGGCCCGCAGCGCACACCAGCAACCCCGCCAGGCACAGCAGCGCGGCCGAGATCCAGCGCGTGAGCCAGCCCGCCAGCAACGGCACGAACAGCATGGGCAGGGACAGCACAAACATCAGCTGCCCCGCCTGCAGCGGCGCCATGCCCTCCACGCCGATGAAGCGCACCGGCAGCAGCACCAGCAGCACCACGAAGGCATAGGCCGGCGCACCCGCCAGCAACTGCACGCCCACGAAACGCGGATAGCGAAACAGCGACAGGTCCAGCATGGGCTGCCCCGTGCGCTGCTGCACGCGCCGCTCCACGGCCACGAAAGCGGCCAGCGCCAGCGCGGCGCCGGCCAGCGGCAGCAGCGTTGCAGCGCTGGACCAGCCCGCCTCCGGCCCCTGCAGCACGCCCCAGGTCAGCAGCGCCAGGGCTGCGGTGAACAGCAGCGCGCCGGCCCGGTCCAGCCGCTGCGCCTTCGGGTTGCGCGACTGCGGCATGCAGCGCAGCCCCAGCACCAGCGCGGCCAGCGCCACGGCGGCCACGCAAAGCACCACGCCGCGCCAGCCCGCCACGCCCAGCAACCAGCCCGACAGCAACGGCCCGAAGGCCAGGCCCACGCCAAACGACGTGCCCACGCCACTGAAGGCACGCATGCGCCCCGCTCCATCGAACACCTGGGCCAGCGCCGCCGTGCCGCCCGCCAGCGCGGCCGCCGCGCCCAGGCCCTGCAGCGCACGCAGCAGGTTAAACACGACAATGGCCCCCTGCCCGCCCAGGCAGGCCTGGGCCAGCGCACTGGCCAGCACCACGCCCAGCCCGGTCAGGAAAACTCGCCGCCGCCCGTGCAGATCGGCCAGCGCGCCGGCCGCCATCAGCGTGGCGCCAAAGCTCAGCATGAAGGCATTCGTCACCCAGTTGAGCGCCAGCGGCCCGCCGCCCAGCGCCTCGCGCAGCGCAGCCAGCGCCACGGCCGGGCCGGTAAAGCTCAGCGGCATCGCCAGCGCTGCAAGGCACACCGACAACAGCACCCAGACCGGGGATGCATGCGGTCGCGCTGTACCGTGGAGCGCACCCGGTGCGCGGGAAGAAGTCAGGCAGGAGGACATGGTTGGCAAGGCTTTCGCAATTTCCCGGCCGCACATGGCCAGGCATGCATGAACGATAAAAGCGCTGCAATGCCGTGAAAATAGGCGCCAGACTCCCCACACTCCCAACCCCAGGTTGGCAATCGACATGGACAGCTTCAGCGGACTCGAATCCTTTGTGCGTGCAGCCGACCTGCTGAGCTTTGCCGAGGCCGGGCGCGCCCTGGGCATCTCGGCCTCGGCCGTAGGCAAGAACGTGGCGCGGCTGGAACAGCAGCTGGGCCTGCGCCTGTTCCAGCGCACCACGCGCCAGGTACGCCTCACGCAGGAAGGCGCACTGTTCCATGAGCGCTGCCGCCGCATCCTGGATGAACTGCACGATGCGCGCGCCACCATGCAGGCCGCCGCCGAGGCGCCGCGCGGGCGGCTGCGCGTGAGCCTGCCCACCATCGGCTACCGCTTCCTGCTGCCCGTGCTGCCCGAGTTCCAGGCCCTGTACCCGGAGGTTGACCTGGACCTGGACTTCAACGATCACCTGGTGGACGTGGTCGAGGCCGGCCTGGACGTGGTCATCCGCAGCGGCGAACTGGCCGACTCGCGCCTGGTCGCGCGCCGGCTGGGGCCGTTCCGCTTCATCCTGGCCGGCTCGCCCGCCTACCTGGCGGCACGAGGCATACCGCAATCCCCCGCCGAACTGGCACAGCACAGCTGCCTGCGCTACCGCTTCCTGAGCAGCGGCAAGCTGGAGGAATGGGTGCTGCCCGGCATGCCGCCCCACCTGCCCTCCGCCCTGGTCTGCAACAACATGGAAGCCATGCTGGGCGCGGCCGTGGCGGGCATGGGGCTGGCCTATATGCCGGACTTCCTGGCGCGGGATGCACTGGGGCGTGGCGAGCTGCAGCGGGTGCTGGCGGAGGACCTGACGCACACGGGGCAGTTTTCGGCGCTGTGGGCGTCGAGTCGGCAGTTGTCGCCTAAGGTGAGGGCGTTTGTGGATTTTGTGGGGGAGAGGCTGTTCAAGGAGTCTTGAACGGGGCCGTCCCCTGCTGTTGCTCGTTCTTGTCCCTGCTGTTGCTCGTTTCTGCCCCTGCCGGGTGGTTGTTTTTCGAGGCCGGGTTTCGGCCCGGCAGCCGACTGCCCTTTCTTGATTCGCCAAGAAAGGTCAGATCAAAGAAGGCGACCCGAATGTCCGCGACCCTCCGCTTCGCTGCGGGCAACCTGCGTCGTGGCAGTTGCGGGGTTCGCCGTGAAACTCTCTTCGCGCTGCGCGCTACGTTCAAACATCACGGCGAGTCAGATCACGAAGCAGTCCTGTCCTTCGGCAGGACTGCAACCCCGCAACCACCACGCCGCAGGCGCTGACATACGGGGAGTTTGCCCGGGCCTTCGCTTCGCTCGGCCCCTGGTTTGAAGCCGAACGCAGTGATGGCGCCGGCTGTTGGCTGTTGGCTGTTGGCTGTTCCCCAGCCTCCCCCCCTTCTGTCCACGCCTGCGTTGGGCGGGATGCGGGGTGGCAGCCCTGCCGAAGGACAGGGCTGCTTCGTCATCTGACTTGCCGCAGTTGTTTGAGCGAAGCGCGCCAGCGCGCAGCGAGTTCTGCGGCACACCCCGCATCCCGCCCAACGCAGGTCGCCCGCAGCGAAGCGAAGGGTCGTGGGCAGTGCGGGGCGCGCTTCTTTGCCTACTTTCTTATCGCGCGATAAGAAAGTAGGTCGGCCGCCGGGCCGAACCCCGGCCTCGAAAAACAACCACCCGGCAGGGGCAAAAAACAGAACCCAAAGACCTACTCAGCCACATGCCTCAACGTATCCATCACCGGCCTCCTCAACACCTCCCGCAACGCCCACCACCCCGCCATCCAGGCCAGCAAGGCCCCGGCAACGGCCCCCGCCAGCGGAGCCCACCAGGGCACGGTCCAGTTGAACTCGAACACCCAGCGCGCCAGGGCCCAGCCCACGGCCCCCGCCGCACAACTGGCCAGGAAACCCGCCAGCAGGCCCACGCCAGCCAGCTCGGCGCGCTGCACCTGCGCCAGCAGCCGCGCCTGGGCACCGACGGCGCGCATGATGGCGTACTCGCGGGCGCGCTCCTCGCGCGTGGCGGTGACGGCGGCGAAGAGCACGACCAGGCCGGCTGCCAGGGTGAAGCCGAAGAGGAATTCCACCGCGCGTATCACCTGGTCCAGCACGCGCTGCACCTGGGCCAGCGTGGTGCTCAGGTCCACGTTGGTGATGTTGGGAAACTCGCGCACCAGGGCGTTGTCGAAGCCCGCCACGTCGGGCGCGCGGTAGGCGGCCAGGTAGCTGACGGCCACGTCGTCCAGGTGGTCCACGGGATAGATCACGAAGAAGTTGGCCCGCATCGATCCCCAGTCCACCTTGCGCAGGCTGGTGATGCGCGCCTCGCTGGGCACGCCGCCCACGTCGAAGCCCAGCGTGTCGCCGAGCTTGAGGCCCAGGGTCTCGGCAATGCCGTCCTCCACGCTGATCTCACCCTTGGCACCAGGCGTCCAGGTGCCCGCCGTGATCAGGTTGTGTGCGGGCGCCTGCGCCGTGGTGGAGAGATTGAACTCCCGGTCCACCAGGCGCTTGGCACGGTCTTCGCTGAAGTCGTCGGGGCTGACCGGCTTGCCGTTGACGGTGACCAGACGCCCCCGGATCATGGGGAACCAGTCATAGGAGGTGACGCCAGCCTTGTCCAGCGCCGCGCGGAAACCGTCGGCCTGCTCGGGCTGCACGTTGATGACGAAGCGGTTGGGCGCATTGGCCGGCGTGGCCTGGCGCCAGCTGCCGATGAGGTCGGTGCGCAGCAGCACCAGCAGCATGAGCGCCAGCAGCCCCACGGCCAGGCTGCTGATCTGCACCACGGCATAGGCGGGGCGCGCGGCGATCTGGCGCGTGGCCAGCACCAGCCAGCGCGGCGCCGTGCTCTCGTGTACCAGGCGGCGCAGCACCTGCACGGCCAGCCAGCCCAGGGCCGCGAACAGCAGCACGGCCACGGCAAAGCCGCCCACGGCGATCAGGCCCAGCTTGATGTCGCGGCTGGCCGCCAGCAGCAACGCCGCAAAGCCTGCCACGCCCACAGCCAGCACCACCACCGAGGCAGGCTTGAGCGCGCCCAGGTCGCGGCGCATGACGCGCAGCGGCGGCACGCGCGCCAGTTGCAGCACGGGCGGCAGGCCAAAGGCCAGCAGCAGGGTCAGCCCCATGCCCACGCCAAAGGCGGCAGGCCACAGGCCCGGTGCGGGCAAGGCGGTTTCCACCAGCCCGGCCAGCAGCAGCACGAAGACATGGTGGATGGCCCAGCCCAGCAGCACGCCAGCGGCGCTGGAGGCCAGGCCGACCAGCACGAACTCCACGGTGTAGGCGCCCGCGATGCGCCGCTGGCTCTGGCCGAGCACGCGCAGCATGGCCGAGGCGTCGAGGTGGCTGTTGGCAAAGCCGCGCGCAGCCAGGGCCACGGCCACGGCCGACAGCAGCGCCGCCAGCAGGGCGACCAGGCTCAGGAATTTCTCGGCGCGGTCCAGCGTCTGGCGCATCTCGGGGCGGCCGCTGTCCAGCGACTCCACGCGCACGCCATGCACGCCGGGCGCCTTGGCCTGCTGCTCGGCCCAGACGCGGTAGCGCTGCACGGCCGCCTCGGAGCCATCACCCGCGCCGGCCACGGCCAGGCGGTAGGTGATGCGGCTGGCCGGCTGCACCAGGCCTGTGGCGGCAAGGTCGGCGGAGGTGATCATCACGCGCGGCGCAAAGTTCATGAAGCCTGCGCCCCGGTCGGGCTCGATGGAGATGATGCGCGCCACGCGCAGTTGGGCGTCGCCCAGCAGCAGCATGTCCCCCACGCCTATGCCCAGCGACTCCAGCAGCGGCGCATCGACCCAGGCCTCGCCCCGCGCCGGTATCTCGCGCGTGGCCCGGTCGGCCGCGCCGGGGGCATCGGCCACGCGCAGGCTGCCGCGCAGCGGATAACCTTCGGGCACGCTCTTGAGCGCCACCAAGCGGCTCATGCCGCCTTGCGCGTCGCTGGCGCGCGCCATGGTCGGGAAGCTGGATGTCTCCAGGGCCTGCAGCCCTTCGGCGCGTGCGCGCTCGGCAAAGGCCGGCGCCGTGGGGTTGTCGCCGACCACGACCACGTCGCCGCCCAGCAGCTGGCGCGCATCGCGCTGCAGCCCCGCCTGCAGCCGGTCGGCAAAAAAGCCCACCGAACTGAGCGCGGCCACGGCCAGCATCACGGCGACGATCAACAGGCGCAACTCGCCCGCGCGCAGGTCGCGCCACAGGGTGCGCCAACCCAAGGTCCATGCAGAAGATCCATTCATGCCGCGCAGATTAGCGCAGGCGAAGATGGGCACCCGGGCGCCACGGCTATTGGCACGGCCGTTCAGAACGATTGGCCCAGCCGTTCAGAACATCAGCCGCAGGCCCAGGTCCAGCCCGAGCGCGCCGGCCGGCTGCATGCCGCCCGTGGTCAGGTAGCCGGGCTGGGGCAGGATGGCCGGGTTGCTGACCACCAGCGGCGTCACGCCCATCACGCCCGGGTTGTTGCGCCCGTTGCCCACGCTGATGCGCGACACCGTGGCGTACAGCGCCGTGCGTTTGGACAGCGGGTGCACATAGCCCAGGGCGAGCTTGTTCACCGAGGAATCGCCGTCGGCCAGGCCCTGGCCATTCCTGAACTGCACACGTGCATAGGAGGCGCGCAGCGCCCCCTGACCCACGGGGATGTTCACGCCGGCCAGCACGCCCAGGTAGCGGTCGTTGATGGCGGCCAGCGTGCCGGCGTCGCGCCGCTCATTGCGCACGCCGGACCATTCGCCAAACAGCTTGACCGGGCCGAAGTCATAGGAGCCGCCCAGGTTCAGCGAGCGGATCTTTTCCGCGCCGGCGCCCGAGGTGCCCAGGGTGTTCTCGCCATAGCCCAGCGCCACATCGGCCGCCCCCATGGCCCAGCCGATGCGGGCACCCGCGTAGCGCCCCCGCTTCGAGCTGTTCTCGGGGAAGGCGTACATGGCCTGCCCGTAGACGCCGCCCAGGCCCGGCGGCAGGAAATAGCCGATGGAATTGCCTGCGCGCAGATAGGTGTCCGTGCCCGCCGACAGCCCGCCGCCCAGCAGGCCGCCCGTGGCCAGCGCGCGGGCGATGGCCAGGTTGCTGTTGACCACGGCGATCAGGTTGGTGCCCACGCCGTTGACGGTGAAGGGGTCGAAGGCCCAGTCGTTCAGAAACGAAGGCGTGTGGTCGCGCCCCATGCGCAGCTCGCCCAGGCGCCCGGACAGGCTGATGGTGGCGCGCCGCCCGAAGTTGAGCGCGCCGCCGCCCGTGTCATTGGCCACCGGCGCCTCCAGCCACAGGCCGGCCATGAGGCCGCCGCCCAGGTCCTCGCTGGCGCGTATGCCGATGCGGCTGGCCAGGTTGCCCGAAGGCGACAGCGCCCAGGTGCTTTGCCGCGCCGAGCGCGCGGGGCCCGCGTCCCAGGATTCGCTGCGCACGCTGTAGCGGCTGATGCCGGCGTCCATCACGCCGAACAGCGTGACCGAGGTGGGCGCCTGGGCGGCGGCCGCGCCTGTCAGACACAGCAGGCCCAGCGCGTGCAGGCCGCAGGGATGGGGGTGAAGTCGGGGCATGGGGGTCTCCTGTTCATCGTGGGGGCTGGCGCGGTCCTGCGCCACGAATCGACTCTAGGAACGCCATCGCGCCGCTTCTTGGCAGTTCATGCCAACGGCTTTGCAATTCACGACATGCGCGGGTTGCCCTGGTCAGGGTTGCCATGGATTTGTCCCAACAAGGCAAATGCCTGTCCCCCAATGGCAAGTCCCGGGAAAGCGGGCTTTCGATACTGGATGCCAGAACACGGAACAAGGAGACACGGATATGAGACTGCCCCACGCCATCGCCACGCTGCTCGCGGGCTGCGCCATCACCATCGCCATCGCCGGCACGGCCTGGAGCCGCCAGCCGCTCAGGCTCATCGTGCCCGCACCGCCGGGCGGCACCATGGACATCGTGGCGCGCGTCGTGGGCCAGCAGCTCGCGTCTGAAACAGGCCAGGCCGTGGTGATAGACAACCGCCCGGGCGCGGGCGGCCTGCTGGGCATGCAGACCCTGCTGCAGGCGCCCTCCGATGGGCAGACGCTGCTGGTGGGCGCAAGCAATCTGCTGGCCGAGATCCCCCATGTGATCAAGATGCCGTTCGATCCGCTCAAGGACCTGGTGCCCCTGGCCTCGCTGGCCCGCTCGGGCGTGGTGCTGGTGGCCGGGGCCAGCCAGCCCGCCCAGGACATGCAGGAGCTGCTCGCGCAGCTCAAGGCACGCAAAGGCCAGACCAGCTTTGCCAGCTACAGCCCCGGCACCGTGTCGCACTACGCCGGCCTGATCCTCAGCGACAAGGCGGGCCTGGACCTGCAGCACGTGGGCTACGCGGGCTCGCCGCCGGCCGTGCAGGCCCTGCTGGGCGGCCAGGTGGACGTCATGTTCGACGGCATGCTGACCTCGGTGCCCCTGATCAGGGCCGGCAAGCTGCGTGCCTACGCGTTTTCCGGCCCCCGGCGTTCGCGCCACCTGCCCCAGGTGCCGACCACCGCCGAACTCGGCTACCCCGAGCTGCAGTTTCGCGGCTGGGTGGGCCTGATCGTGCCGGCCCGCCTGCCGCCCGAAACCATGGAACGCCTGCGCGCCGCCATCGGGAAAGCGGCCAGCGCGCCGGCCGTGCAGCAAAAACTCTCCGACGTGGGGCTGGAGCCCGAGGTGCTCACCGACACCGCCGCACTGCAGCGCGAGACACGCCAGATGTCCGAGCGCAACGCCGGCATCGTGAAGAAATACCAGATCACCGCGAACTGACTTCCAGGGAAACACCGACCATGCAGATCCGACAGATCACCCCCGCCATCGGCGCCGAAATATCCGGCATCCATCTCGGCGATGCCGCACGCGACGCCGCACTGTTCGCGGACATCCGCGCCGCGCTGCTGACCCATCGCGTGCTGTTCTTCCGGGACCAGGACATCACGCGCGCCGAACATGTGGCCTTTGCCAGCCGCTTCGGCCCACTGGAGGACCATCCCGTGGCAGGCAGCGATCCCGAGCACCCTGGCCTGGTGCGCATCTACCGCAGCGACGATCCGCACAGCTACGAAAACACCTGGCACTGCGATGGCCTGTGGCGCCCCAACCCGGCCATGGGCGCGGTGCTGCGCTGCATAGAGTGCCCGCCGATCGGCGGCGACACCATCTGGGTCAACATGGTCAAGGCCTACGAGGAGCTGCCCGAGAGCATCAAGCGCAGCATCGACGGCCTGCGCGCCAAGGCCGGCATAGAGCACACCTTCGGTGCCGTGATGGCGCCCGAGGCGCGCGCTCGGCTGGCCAGCGAGCACCCGCCCGTGGAGCATCCCGTGGTGCGCACCCACCCCGAGACCGGCGAGAAGCTGCTGTTCGTGGGCGCGGGCTTCAGCACCCACTTCGTCAACTACAGCACGCCCGAGAACGTGCGCCACGGCATAGACAAGGCGCCCGGCGCCGCGCTGCTGATGAACTACCTGATCAGCCGCGCCACGATTCCCGAATACCAGGTGCGCTGGTCCTGGAAGCCCGGCGACGTGGCCGTCTGGGACAACCGCAGCACCCAGCACTACGCGCTCAACGACTACTACCCGGCGCCCCGCCGCATGGAGCGCGCAGGCATCGTCGGCGACATCCCGCGCTGAGGCCCTGCACAGACTCTTTCCACACCTACCCCTCACCCCCACCCACCGGAGCGTCCCATGAATTTTCTCGATGGCCACCTGTTCCCCGAAAACCAGCAGCCCCTGATCATCACGGCGGCCCCCTATGCGCCGGGCTGGCTGCCCGGCGATTTCCCCGAAGACATTCCCGTGACCATGGACGAGCAGATCCAGAAGGCCGTGGACTGCTACAACGCCGGCGCCACCGTGCTGCACCTGCATGTGCGCGAGCTGGATGGCAAAGGCAGCAAGCGTTTGTCGAAGTTCAACGAGCTGATCGCCGGCGTGCGTGCGCGCGTGCCCGAGATGATCATCCAGGTGGGCGGATCGATCAGCTTTGCTCCCGAGACGGACGGCGCGGCCGCCAAGTGGCTGTCCGACGATACGCGCCACATGCTGGCCGAGCTGGAGCCCGTGCCCGACCAGGTCACGGTGACCGTCAATACCTCGCAGATGAACGTGACGGAGCAGGCCGAGGACGCGGACTTCAGGGGCACCTCGCGCGAGAATCCCGCCATCTTCGACGCCTACAAGGAGATGACCGTGCCCGCCCAGCCCGGCTGGGCCGAGGAGCACATCCGGCGCCTGTCCGCCGCCGGCATCCAGAGCGCCTTCCAGTGCTACAACATCAACAGCTTCGAGTCGGTGGAGCGGCTCATGCGCCGGGGCATCTACAAGGGCCCGCTGGTGATGAACTGGGTGGCGATCGGCGGCGGCATGGACGCGCCCAGCATCTACAGCCTGGCCCACTTCGTGCGCGCCGTGCCCGACGGCGCCGTGCTCACCGTGGAAAGCAATGTGCGCAACGTGCTGCCCGTGAACATGATGGGCATCGCCATGGGCCTGCACGTGCGCTGCGGCACCGAGGACTGCCTGTGGAACCAGTCGCGCAGCGCCAAGGCCAGCACGGTCTCCCAGATCGAACAGCTGGTGCGCATCGCGCGCGAGTTCGGCCGCCCCATCGCCACGGCGCAACAGGCGCGCGCCATCAGCAAGATTGGCGTGTTCTACGACACCGCCGAAGAGACATTGGCGGCCAACGGCTTCGCGCCCAACCGCAACGGCGGCAACCAGGGATTTCTGCGCAAGACCGCCTGACGCACTAGGCCTCGCCAACCCGTCCCTGCCCCCGCCTGCGCCAGTCCGAGACGCTGGCGCCGAAAGCGGCCCGGAACCAGTGGCAAAAGCCGCTGGGCGCGGCAAACCCCAGCAGGCCCGCCACCTCGCTCAGGGGCTGGCCACCGTCTTGCAGATGGCGCAGCACCAGTTCCCTGCGGAGGGTGTCGAGCAGTGCCGAGAAAGTCTGCCCCTCCGCAAGCAGGCGGCGGTGCAGCGTGCGGCGGTCCATTCCCAGGTGGCGCGCCACCTGCTGGGCCGTGCAGCGGCCGCCCGGCAGCAATGCAATGATCAGCTCCCTGCAGGCCGCCTGCATGCCTTCGCCCCGGCTGCGCAGCGCCTGCTCCAGATGGCTTCGCGCAAAGCGCGCAACGCCCGAGCCCTGCGCCTGGCCGCATTCGCGCAGCAGTTGCAGATCCGCCAGGCGGCAGACCATGCCGTTGAAAGGCTGGTCAAACAAAGGGGTCACGCCGAAGAAGGCACGGTGGGCCGACGCATCGGCCGGTGCACGGTGTACGAAGCTGACCTGCTGCGGGCGCCACTGGGCGCCGATCAGCTCGCGCAGCACGCGAAACATCACGCCCACCGCCAGCTCCATGGACTGGCGCATGGCCATGCCCGCGATGGGCACCAGGTCCTGGCGCACCAGCACCCCGGAGCCCGCGTCCTCGATGCGTACGAACATGCCCGCACTCAGCAGCTTGAGGTAGCGGCACAGCGTGTCCAGCGCCTGGCGCGGCGTGGGCTCTTGCTGCAGCACAAGGCTGATGGGGCCCAGGTGGGACAGGCTGCGCCGCGCCGCCAGGCGCAGCGCGAAATCCTGCGTTCCCGTGGTGCGCGCGGCCACCTCCAGCAGCTCGCGCACGGCATGGATGGGAATCAGCGTCTCCGGGTCGTCGAGCAGGCGCGCCGACAGTCCCGCCGCGCGCACAAGGACGGCGGGATCATGGCCCAGGCTTTTCACCAGGTCGGCATAGCCATGCAGGCTGGCACTGCGGATAAGGCCGCAGGTGACGGGCCTGCGGCCTGCGGCCACGGTGCCGAAGGCATGGAGCGCAGGGGTCTGCATGGCAGGTCCATTTCAGGGAATCAGCACCGTCGCGCCCGTGGTGCGGCGCGACTCCAGCGCCTGGTGCGCCTGGGCCGCATCGGCCAGCGCAAAGCTTTGCTGGGGCTCGCTGGCGATGCGCCCGGCCAGCACATGGTCGAACAGCTCGCGCGCCATCTCCAGCATGTGGGCGCGCGGCTGGATGTAGTGCACCATCGCGGGCCGCGTCATCCAGATCGATCCCTTGGAGGCCAGCAGCTGGGAGTCCACCACCACCGAGCCCGACGAGGTGCCGTTGCTGATCAGCCGGCCGCGCGGCTGCAGGCAGTCCAGCGAATCCATGAGCGTGTCCTTGCCCACCGAGTCATAGACCACGGGCACGCCCTTGCCGCCCGTGATCTCCATCACGCGAGCGACGGTGTTCTCGCGCGAGGTCACGATGACGTGGGCGCAACCGTTGGCGCGCGCGGCGGCGGCCTTTTCGTCGGTGCTCACCGTGCCGATCATGGTCACGCCCAGGGCACGCGCCCACTGGCAGGCGATCAGCCCCACGCCGCCGGCCGCCGCGTGGTAGAGGATGGTTTCGCCACCCTGCAGCGGATGGACCTGGCGGAACAGGTACTGCGCCGTCATGCCCTTCATCATCAGCGTGGCCGCCGTGCGGTCGCTGATGCCGTCGGGCAGCGGGATCAGCACATCGGCCGGCATCACGCGCACATCGCTGTAGGCGCCCTGCGGGCCCATCAGGTAGCCCACGCGGTCGCCGGGCCGCACTTCGGTCACGCCCTCCCCCACGGCCTCGACCACGCCCACGGCGTCCGAGCCCAGGCCGTTGGGCAGGGCCAGCGGATAGCGGCCCGTGCGGAAATAGATGTCGATGAAGTTGACGGCGATGAAGCTGTGGCGCACGCGCGCCTGGCCGGGTCCCGGCGCGCCGGCCTCGGCATGCTCCAGCCTGAGCACCTCGGGGCCGCCGGTGGTATGAAAGCGTATGGCCTTTGCCATGGAGTCTCCTTGTGTAGCGCCTGGGTGGGGCGCCCTGCATCAGTTGAGCCGGATGTCGAAGTTCCGGACGATCTCGGCATTGCGATCGAACTCGGCGCGCAGGTCGGTGGACATCTGCTCCAGCGAGCGATCGCCTTCGACGGGCTCGAAGCCCGTGCCCGCATAGCGTTCGCGCACGGCCTTGCGGGCGTTGACCCGGGCCAGCGCGCCGTGGATCTTCTCCAGCAGCGGGCGCGGCGTCTGCGCCGAGGCGAACACGCCGCTCCAGTTGCTGAAATCCACCTCGGGGTAGCCCAGCTCGGCCAGCGTGGGCACCTGCGGGTAGTCGGGCAGCCGGCTCTTGTAGGCCACGGCCAGCAGCCTGACCTTGCCGCCAGCGATCAGCGGCTTGGAGGTGACCGATCCGTCGAACATCAGCGGGATCTGGTTGCCCATGACCTGGGCCAGCGCGGGCGCCGAGCCCGGGAAGGCCACATGCTCCATGTCCAGGTGGGCCCTTCTGTTGAGGATGGCGCCCGCGTACTGCGAGGCCGTGCCCTGGCTGTACGAGGCGAACGACAGCGTGCCCGGGTGGGCCTTCACGTAGGCGATGGCCTCGGCCCCGTCGCGCGCGGGAAACTGCGGCGAGGCGATGAACAGCATCACCGAGCGCGCCATCTGCGCCACGGGCCGCACGTCCTTCATGGGGTCGAAGCCGACCTTGAGCACATGGGGCACCTCGGTGAGGATGTTGGTCACCGTCACCAGCAGCGTGCTGCCGTCGGCCGGCTGGGACAGCATGTGCTTGACGGCGATGGCGCCACCGGCGCCGGGCCGGTTCTCGACGATGACGGGCTGGCGTATCTCCTGCGCCAGCTGGTCGCTGATGATGCGCGCGAACACATCGATGGTGCCGCCGGGCGGCGCCGGCACGATGAGCCGGACCGGCTTGTCGCCGAAGGCGTGGGCGCCACCGGCCAGCAGCGAGGCGGCCAGGGCGATGGCAGTCCAGGGGGGCATGCGTTGCATCATGGGCTCCCGGTTCAGGCGGCCTTGCGCAGAAACCCCTGCTGGGCGCCGTTGCGGTTGGGCGCGAAGCCGTTGGCCGCCAGCGTCTCTTCCACGGTGCCGTAGAACTGGCCGATCCGGCAGATCTCCCGAGCCTGCTGCGCCGTGGCGATGGGGCGGCCGAACTCGACTGCGATGCGCACCAGCTGCTCGATCTGCGCCACCGTGCCCATCTTGGCCGTGCGGCGCTGGTTCCAGAGGTTGTCCTCGGTGCCGCAGCGCACGTGCAGCCCCATGGCAATGCCCATCATGTTCACGGGCAGCACGTTAAGCACCGAGCTTTCCACGGTGAGCACGGCGCCGTCGGGCACGGCGCGCACGAAGTTGGCCAGGCTGTAGATGCTGGGCGCATCCATGCCGCCGCCAATCGCCACCCAGTTCATCACCAGCGGGCCCTTGTAGATGCCGCGGCGCATGAGCCGCTCCACCGACTCGAAGCTGTTGATGTTGTAGCACTGGAAGGCGCTCTGGATGCCGGCGGCGGACAGGCGCCGGATGTGCTCCTCGGCCCAGCCGGGCTGGGCGGGCACGGTCATCTCCCTGTAGGCATTGAAGACGGCCGGGTCCTCCATGGAGGTGCCGCGTATGTCGCGCGCATCGAACTGCTCCAGGAAATTCATCTGCGAGGTATTGATGGTCACCGTGACCTGGTCGGGCACGGGCTCCAACTCGGCCAGCATGTGGCGCGTGTCGTCGGACAGCCACTTGGCGGCCGCGCCGTCCGTCTCGGGAGCAAAGCTGATCGATCCGCCCACCTGGATGATCATCTCGGGCACACGCGCACGCACGCCGGCGATCAGCTCGTTGAACTTCGACAAACGCTTGCTGCCTTTGCCATCCAGCTCGCGCACATGCAGGTGCAGCACGGTGGCGCCGGCGTTGTAGCAGTCCACGGCCTTCTGGATCTGCTCGTCCATGGTCACGGCGATCTCGCCGGGAAAGTCCGAGGGCAGCCACGAGGGCGCATAGGGCGCGGCCGTGATGATCAGGGGCTGCTGGTTTTCGGGGAACAGGTGGCCGTCGAGAAAGTTCATGGCGTGTCTCCTTGTGTCGTGATCGTGGTTCAGAAGGTCGGCGTGCCGACGATGCCCGCGCGCTCCATCTTCCGGTGGCTGGGCGGGTAGTCCATGGCCGCGTAGTGCTGGGTGGCGCGGTTGTCCCAGATCGCCACGCTGCCCGGCCGCCAGCGCCAGCGCACCTGGTACTCGGGGATGGCAGCCTGGCCGATCAGGTACTGCAGCAGGCCGGAGGCGCCCTGCGTGAAGTCCTGGCCCACGCGCACATTGGCGGGCGTATGGAAATTGGTGAAATGCGTGGTGAAGCCGTTCACGAACAGCACCTTCTCACCGGTCTCGGGATGGGTGCGCACCACGGGATGCTCGGCATCGGGGTACTGGGCCTTGAGCGCCAGCCGCCTTTCGATGGGCATGGCCGCACCGAACGTGCATTCGATGCTGTGGCGCGCGCGCAGCGGCGCGATCAGCGCCTTGACGGCGTCCGGCAGGCGTTCGTAGGCCAGCGCCATGTTGGCCCACAGGGTGTCGCCGCCCACGGGCGGGCATTCCACGCAGTGCAGCACGCAGCCCATGGGCGGCGCCTCGCGCCAGGTGGCGTCGCAGTGCCAGGAATTCTCGTAGCGGTCGTTGGGCTGCTCGGGCGTCCTGTAGATGCGCACCAGGCCCGGATGCTCGGGATCGCTGCCGGCCACCGGATGGTCCTCCAGCTCGCCGAAGCGCCGCGCAAAGGCCACATGCTCGGCGCGCGCCAGGCCCTGGTCGCGCAGGAACAGCACCTTGTGGCGCAGCAGCGCCGCCCGGATCTCCGAGAAAAGCGCGTCGTCGCGCACCGCGTCGGCCAGCCGCACGCCGAGCAATTCGGCGCCGATGGCGCATGTCATGGGCTCTATGCGCATGCCTGTCTCCTGTCATTGTTGTGAAGGCCCGTGGCGGCACGGTCCGCCCGGCGTGGGGCCGGTCTCTGCAATGTAGGAAAACCCGGTTCCGCGGACTATGCAAGCCATGCCATCCTCTTTGCATTTCGTGCCACCAGGCCACGGACTGACAGGAGGGCAAGCATGGTCACCATGGTGCGCGCGGCGGCCTTGACCCATTTTTCGGACGTCATGCGCGAACTGGGCGGCGACCCCGACAAGGCACTGCGCCAGGCCGGCCTGCGGCCCGCGCTGCTGCGCGAGCAGGACCAGCTGATCGACGTGGCCATCGTCGCGCGCCTGCTGGAAGACGCGGCCCAGTCCACGGGCTGCGAGTCCCTGGGCCTGCGCATGGCCCGGCACCGCCAGCTGTCGAGCTTCGGCGCCGTGAGCCTGCTGCTGCAGCACCAGCCCACGCTGCGCCATGCGCTGGACACGCTGGTCGCGCACATGCACCTGGTCAACGAATCGCTGCTGATCCACCTGGAGGATGCAGGGGGCATCGTCATCCTGCGCGAGGACTTCGTCCTGCACGGCGCCATGCGCCAGTCCGTGGAACTGGCCATGGGCGTGCTGTGGCGCATGTGCGAGGCATTGCTGCGCGAGCGCTGGCGGCCGCAGGACGTCAGCTTCAGCCACGCGCCACCGGCCGACCTGTCCGAGCACCGCCGCATGTTCCGCTGCCGCATCACGTTCGGCGCCGAGTTCAACGGCATCACCTGCCGCGCCGCCGACCTGGACGAGCCCAACCCGCTGGCCGACCCCGCGCTGGCGCGCTATGCGCTGCGGCTGGTGGAGGCCATGCCGGCCCACCGTGCCGCATCCGTGGGGCACCAGGCGCGCAGGGTCATCTACCTGCTGCTGCCCTCGGGCAACGCCACCTGCGCAGGCGTGGCGCAGGGCATGGGGCGCAGCCTGCGCACGCTGCAGCGCGAACTGGACCGCGAAGGCCTGAGCTTCAGCGAGCTGCTGACCGAAGTGCGCCACGAACTGGCCCTGCGCTACCTGGACCATCCCCACTACAGCGTGGGCCAGGTCGCCGCCATGCTCGGCTATGCCAGCCACAGCGCCTTCACGCGCTGGTTCGCTGCGCAATTCGGTTGCGCGCCCGAGGCCTGGCGCAGCCGCGCGCAGGGACTGCCTCGCGCCTGACGCACCCAGCGTTCCTGGCGCACCTGGCGGACCTGGCGCACTTGATCGCACTTGACGCACCACCACGGCGCACCCCGCCCCTGCACGGTGCGGCGGGCGCATTGCGGTGCACGCTGTCTGCGCACCAGACAGCGTGCACCACGGGCAGGCACCGCGCCGCGGTGCTGGCACGGCACTTGCATGGGCAGCCCTGACCCGCCGGCCCTGGCCTGCGGCCCGCAAAACACTGGATGCGCAACGCAGGACGCCAGATGAACATCGTTGTGATCGGCCACGGCATGGTGGGCCACAAATTTCTCGAGCAGCTGCATGCCCTGGGCGTGGCAGACGCGAACGTCACTGTGCTGTGCGAGGAGCCGCGCGCCGCCTACGACCGTGTTCACCTGTCGGAATTCTTCTCCGGCAAGAGCGCCGAGGACCTGAGCCTGGTCGAGCCCGGCTTCTTCGAGGCCAGCGGCTTCACGCTGCGCCTGGCGGCCAGGGCGGCAGCCGTGGAGCGGCGCGAGCGCACCGTGACCACGGCCGATGGCGAAATCATCCCCTACGACAGGCTGGTGCTGGCCACGGGCTCGGCGCCCTTCGTGCCGCCCGTGCCGGGACGCGACCGGCCGCACTGCTTTGTCTACCGCACCATCGAGGACCTGGAGGCCATGCAGGCATCGGCCGCGCGCTCCAGAACCGGCGTGGTGGTGGGCGGCGGCCTGCTGGGCCTGGAATGCGCCAAGGCCCTGCGCGACCTGGGCCTGGAGACCCATGTGGTCGAGTTCGCCCCGCGCCTGATGGCCGTACAGGTGGACGACGGCGGCGGCCGCGTGCTGCGCAGCAAGATCGAGGACCTGGGCGTGCAGGTGCACACGGGCCGCAATACGCTGGAGATCACCGACGGCGCCACGGCGCGCCACCGCATGGTGTTTGCCGACGGCACGCACCTGGAAACCGACATGATCGTCTTCTCCGCCGGTATCCGCCCGCGCGACGAGATCGCCCGCCAATGCGCCCTGGCCATAGGCCCGCGCGGCGGCGTGGCCGTGGACGACCATTGCCGCACCAGCGACCGCAGCGTCTACGCCATTGGCGAATGCGCCTCCTGGCGCGAGCAGACCTTCGGCCTGGTGGCACCCGGCTACGACATGGCGCGCGTGGCGGCACGCCACATTGCGGGCGAGGCCGAGGCCGCCTTCGGTGGGGCCGATCTCAGCACCAAGCTCAAGCTCATGGGCGTGGATGTGGCCAGCATCGGCGACGCACAGGGCAAGACGCCGCGCAGCCGCAACTACCAGTTCATCGACGAGCGCAAGCAGGTCTACAAGAAGATCGTGGTCAGCGAGGACGGCCGCCAGCTGCTGGGCGCCGTGCTGGTGGGCAATGCCGATGAGTACGGCACGCTGCTGCAGATGACGCTCAACAGCATCGCGCTGCCCGAGGAGCCGGAGTTCCTCATCCTGCCCTCCAGCGACGGCAAGGCCAGGCCCGGGCTGGGCGTGGACGCCCTGCCCGACACGGCGCAGATCTGCTCGTGCAACAACGTCACCAAGGCGCAGATCTGCGCGGCTGTGGGCGAAGGCGCCTGCACCATGGCCGAGCTCAAGTCCTGCACCCAGGCCGGCGCCACCTGCGGCGGCTGCGTGCCGCTGGCCACCCAGGTCATGAAGGCCGAGATGGCCCGGCGCGGCATGGCCGTCAACAACCATGTCTGCGAGCATTTCCCGCACTCGCGCCAGGAGCTGTACCACTTGGTGCGTGTGGGCGGCATCAAGACCTTCGACGAGCTGCTGCACCGACACGGCAAGGGCCTGGGCTGCGATGTCTGCAAGCCGCTGGCCGCCAGCATCCTGGCCTCGTGCTGGAACGAGTTCGTGCTGCAGCCCCAGCTGGCCAGCCTGCAGGACAGCAACGACTACTACCTGGGCAACATCCAGAAGGACGGCAGCTACTCCGTGGTGCCGCGCATGCCCGGCGGCGAAGTCACGCCGGACGGCCTGATCGCCGTCGGCCAGGTGGCCAAGAAATACGGCCTGTACACCAAGCTCACGGGCGGCGCCCGCGTGGACCTGTTCGGCGCGCGCGTGGAGCAGTTGCCACTGATCTGGGAGGAGCTGATCGCGGCCGGCTTCGAGTCCGGCCATGCCTACGGCAAGTCGCTGCGCACTGTCAAAAGCTGCGTGGGCTCCACCTGGTGCCGCTACGGCGTGGACGACAGCGTGGGCCTGGCCGTGCAGCTGGAAAACCGCTACAAGGGCCTGCGCGCGCCGCACAAGATCAAGTTCGGCGTCTCGGGCTGCACGCGCGAATGCGCCGAGGCCCAGGGCAAGGACGTGGGCGTGATCGCCACCGACAAGGGCTGGAACCTCTACGTCTGCGGCAACGGCGGCATGAAGCCGCGCCATGCCGAGCTGATCGCCTCCGACCTGTCCAAGGACAGGCTGCTGCAGCTCATCGACCGCTTCCTGATGTTCTACGTGCGCACGGCCGACCGCCTGCAGCGCACCAGCACCTGGCGCGAAAACCTGGAAGGCGGCCTGGACTACCTCAAGGACGTGGTGGTCAACGACAGCCTGGGCCTGGGCGCCGAACTCGAGGCCCAGATGCAGCATGTGGTGGACACCTACCAATGCGAGTGGAAGACCGCCGTCACCACGCCCGAGGTGCGCCAGCGCTTTCGCAGCTTCATCAACAGCGACCAGCCCGACGAGCACATCGTCTTCGTGCAGGAGCGCGGCCAGATCCGCCCGGCGCGCTCCGAGGAGCGCAGCGAGGCCACGGCCTGACACCCCCTAGAGACCCGCGACAAGGACCCGCCATGGCACATGCCTCCCAAGAACACTGGCTGCCCGTTTGCGCCACCCAGGACATCGTCCCCGACACGGGCGTCTGCGCCCTCGTCCAGGGCCGCCATGTGGCGGTCTTTCGCATCGGCGACGACCGCTTCTACGCCATAGACAACGTGGACCCGCGCTGCGGTGCCAGCGTGCTAGCGCGCGGCCTGGTCGGCAGCCTGGGCGAGCGCGTCGTCGTCGCCTCGCCCATCTACAAGCACCACTTCGACCTGTCCACCGGCGAATGCCTGGAAGCGCCCGAGCACTCCGTGCGCGCGCATGCGGTGCGCAGCGAGAACGGGCAGTTGATGGTGGCGCTGCATTGAGATTCGTGCGGAGCACAGCCGCGCAGGAAGGTCCTGCGTGCCTACCTTCCCACACCATCCCTGCGCCGTTGCCACGCTGCAAGACCGGCCACGCCGCCCATCAGCGCCAGCAGCGCAGGCCACCCCAGCAGCGGCACCGCCACCGGGCCGGGCTGCGGGGGAATGTAGGGTTGCATGCTCCAGCTGCCTTGGGCAGGCGAAAAAGTGAATCCTGTACCACCATCAAGCACCTGGCTGCACACATTGCCATTCAACAAGACGCATGTGGTGTCCGAATGGTCACCAGCGATGTCCCCCGAGCCTGAGGCGATATTGAAAGCGTCCACCGGCTGGCCTGGGACATGGGGCGCAGCGGGTGAAACCATCGCCAGGTTCCAGGCAGTGATATTGCCGCTGCCATCGGTAGAAACCTTGAAGCGCGGCGGATCACCGATCGAAATACCAGCCAGGATCTGTGCATTGGCCTGCGTATAGGTATTCACGCCGTCGCTGAACGACCAGTTGCTGATCGGGTAGGACGTTCCCGGACCGATGACGATGTCCGTCTGGCTGGCCGGCAGGGTCGCAGGCAGGACCATTGAGCCGCTGATGCCCATGGCGGTGGTGTAAGGCGCATGAGCATCGTTGTAGTTGACGCCCGCATAGGTGTACTGGGTATCTGCCCATGCAGATCCAAGGCCTGAGAAGGAAAGGCATACGCTGGCAACTAAAGGCCTTATTCTCATCAATCTTTCCTTCAGTGGCTGAATGAAGATAAAAACAGAATCAATGAAGCAACTATTCCAATCCATTGTCTCGAGAAGGCACGTCAAAAATATATCCTGGAAATTTCAGGGATCTCAATTGATTTAATAAATAGAAAGCCACGGCCAATTAATGACTGGCGAGCGTTTATGTCTGGAGCATGTCGTCCACTTTTGCGTGCCCGAGACGTTCGGGGGTGCCGAGCCGGGAAAGCGGCCGCCCATGTTTGATGCCTCGCCTGCGCCGTGATCGAAGCATCCGCACTGGAATGCGAGGTGGCGCTGCATTGGGTTCGGCAGCTGCCCATGGCGCGGACCCCTGACAACCGGCACGACGGTACCCGGGACAGCGGGCTCAGGCGTAAAAGGACAGCAACGCCAGGCACACGATGACCGCGATGGCCGCCGTGATGACGGTCACCCTGAAGCCGCCGTCGCTGCTGCGCAGCAACCGCAACTCCAGCAGGGCCGCGCCCACCCGGGCCATCCAGGAACAAAGCAGTTCCACCATGGGCGCAGCATAAGCGGCCCGGCAGATCAGGTGCGGGGCGTGGAAAATGCCGGCGAGCGCCTTGGCATCGCAGGCCATCGAGATGTCGTGAAGCCCGTTACCCACAGGGAGGTTTATGGAACAGATTCGGGAACAGTCAGCTGACCACAGGCCAGCCACCAAGAGGAAAAGAATCCTCATGGTCTGCACAGGGAACATCTGCCGCAGCCCCACGGCCCACGGCGTGCTCGAGAAAATGGTGGCCGACGCGGGCCTGGCGGGCCGCATCGAAGTGGACTCTGCAGGCACGCACGGCTACCACGTGGGCGAGGCACCCGACCGCCGCTCCCAGGCCCATGCCGCGCGGCGCGGCTATGACCTCTCGCAGCAACGCGCGCGGCAACTGCGGGCCGAGGACTTCACGGCATTCGACCAGGTTCTGGTGATGGATGGCGCCAACGAATCCGCCGCGCGCAGGATCTGCCCCGAGTCCGAATGGCACCGCGTACAGCGGCTGACGGACTTCTGCACCGAGCACTCCGCACGCGAAGTGCCCGACCCCTATTACGGCGGCGACCGGGGTTTCGAGGACGTGCTGGACCTGGTGGAGGACGGCTGCAGGGGGCTGCTGGCCACGCTGGGCATGGCGCCGCAAAAGCGCTGACAAGCCACTGCACTGCGACGATATGCGGGCTCTCATCCTGGTTTTCGGCATCGTGGGCACGGTTCTGTTCGGATCGGCCTTCGTGCTCTCGTTTTCCTCGCCATTGCTGGTCGAGAACCTGGGCAAGGAGATCATCCGCATCGAGATCGAGCACAGGCTGGGCACCCAGCTGGACACGCTGACAGGCTCGCGCATGGCGGACCTGGCCCAGAAAGCGCTTGGCAGGACAGATAGCGAGATCGCCGCAGTGCGGCGCGAGATCGAGGCAGGCATCCCCGACAAGCTGGCTTCGGTCATGACCGACATGCGCCGCGCCGACTGCGAATGCCGCAAGCGCAATGCCGTCTACATGCAGCAGCGCCAAGCCACCCAGCTGGCATCGCTGATCCAGATGCGCGCCCGGCTGGTGGAATTCATCGAGTCGGCCTACCACCAGACCACGGCCAGCCTGCTGCGGGAGTTCAGGATCTTCACTGCGTCCAATGCGCTGGTGTTTCTGGCCCTGACCGGCGTGACGGCGCGACGCAGGCGGGCGGGGCTGCAGCTGGCACTGCCCGCCATCGTGCTGGTGACCGCCTCAGCGGTGACTGCCATGCTGTATCTGTTCGCACAGGACTGGCTGCACACCATTGTGTTTGGCAGCTACATCGGCCTGGCCTACATGGCCTATCTGGCCTTTGCCATCGCGCTGCTGTGCGACATCGCATTCAACCGGGCACGCGTGTGCACACGGGCCATCAACGGCCTTGCGTCGTCTTTTGGCTCGGCATTCGAGGTCTTGCCTTGTTGAGCCCACGGCCCCACTTGCCCCGGCACCACGGCCTCCATAGCCCTCCCCACCCGCCACCACAATCCGCCCCTTGCCCGCACGCTTGGCCGCGTGGGCACCGAAGGTGCGCGCATGCTGCTGCAATGGATGCGCGCAGAGGCCGGGGAATCGCCAAGCCTGGATCTGGGTCATGAGCTGGTGGTGCGACAAAGCAATTGACTGGCTGATGCCTGGCTATCCATTCGCATATTGAGATAGAGTTCGGCGGCTTGGCCATTCCCGCCCAAGCCATTCTTCTCCACTGCACCTGTGCAATGGAGATTTTTCATTTCAATCCATCTTCAAAGAACATGAACACCATTGCATTGGGAGGACGCCTGCGACCGCAAGGCCCAATCCGGACTCGCCGGATCATGGCCGCCTTGCTGGCTGCGAGCGCTGTACTGTGTGTGCCGAACGGAGCATCGGCGGCCGAGAACGATGCACTATCTGCCTCTCTGGCTGCATTCGGTGATGCCGCTGCGGCAAGACGCCTGGAGGACCAGATCGCGGATCTTGTGAAAAAGCGCAATCAGGCGGGCATGACCAAGCTGGTGGGGCAGATCGCGCAGAACGATGGGGCTTTCATGGAAAAGATGGACAGCCTGACGCAGGCCAAAAATCGCGTTCCTGATCCTGAAATGGCCAGGATTGCCATGGCCCTCGGCCCTTGCCACCATGCCGGTTTTCTTCTCAGGAAAATGGCCTTCGCCCTTGCCGATGGTCAGGCAAAGCCCATCATTCGCAATGGGGTGATCATGATTGACGGCACGCACATGGACGATATGTATGCCGAGCAAATGTCGCGCTGTGAAAGGCTGGCCAAGCAGCCCATGCGGAAAATCAAGATAGGTTCCATGTGCTCCGTCAATGGCTCGGGCTGCGACGAGGATCCGGATATGGATTGAAGAGGCCGAGCGCTGAAAAGCGAAAGCAAGAAAAGAAAAGGCCGGGTCTGCCGCCCGGCCTCGGGCTATCAATGGCATGGCGTCGACTTTTGGTTCGACTCTCGAAATTGGGGCTTTCTTAGCCTGCTGGCATTTGCCGCACGCGGAGCGAGCGTCTCGCAACGCCCATTTTTGCTGTTCACAACCGTGAACAGCCCAAACTGCCAAATTGGTTTCGGCAGAGCCTTGTCTGCGGCATTAACGCGATGCCGCCATATGGCTTCACCACCTAGCTCCGCGCACCCGAACTAGGAACACTCCTATTTTTCCTTCAAAAACAAAGAAAAATAGGAGCTGTCTTATTTTCAACGAGACGCATAGAGAATAGCATGAATTCCTCGCGTATGAAAATCCAATCATCTTTAGTTTCTAGGCAATCTACGACATCTATTGCCGCCGCATTCATATATCAACCGAAAATTGAAATGAAATTCCATGCGCAATATAAAATACTATTTCCTTCTTGCATTTCTCATCTATGCAAACAATGTATTTTCAAAAGGATACATTGACAACTATTCGGTCGCAATGGTTACTGGCTGGGCGTGTGATGTCAGATTTCCGAATGACATAGTGGCCGTACACGTTTGGCGCGATGACAACCAATTTCTTGGTGGGAGCAGCGCAAATATAATCAGGGAACCCGCTGTAGGATCGGCTTGCCTTGGCAGCCACAGTGCGCATGGTTTCTCCATACCCATAAATCTTACTGAAGACTTGAAAGACGGACAGGAACACAGAGTTCTAGTTTACTCCATAGGACGTAATGGTTTCGTCGAGCAATTGAACAACTCACCTGTAAAAATCAAGTTCCCTGGCGACGGAATTAAAGAGCGCCCATATTATGTCGGAGACATAGTTGCGAGAAATCTAGATTGGCCAGTTATCGAAGGTGCCGGGCACATCGGAATATGGGATGGAACTTCCGTAATTGAAGTTCTCAACGAGCCGCAGGTTGTTCAGAAAAACAACTACGAGAATTTTTTCAAACGCAGCAAAGTTTGGCCAATAAGCAGAACCAAATGGCCTGCCCATAACGTACTCTCTTGCTTCTCTTCTGCATGCACAGAGGATTTTGACAGACCAAGAGCTAACAAGCAATCTTACCCAGCCTTGTATGCGATGGTTGCGAGAGCAAATCAAATATATGTCATAGGTGCAACATATGTTGTGACACCTTACGTTATTCCAGCCGAGCCTACGGTGAATATTCCACCCAGCAGGGACTGGAATAAATACGTAACCTGGCCTCCGACGAAAAGAAGATATCGGTGTGATACTTTTATAACGGATATTATGGGCGCAACGGTTCGAAGTCCTGGATCACATACTCACTCACACATTCAGGGCCGATGGCTACCTTTACGAATTATTGATGCAAATATAGCCTCATGGTATCAAAAATATATTGATGCAACAGGAGCCAATGTCAAAGCACCTGCTGCCTTGTACAACAAACTCAAGCAATGGCAATGAAGCGAATAATATCTTACTCCATCATTGTCGCCGCATTATATGCAGCCTATCTATTTATAAACGAATCTTTAAAACCGCAGAACCACATCACACCAAATGTAAAGACCGAAATTTTTAATCAACAATCAAAAAGCACAGCAAACGAAGACACAAAAAATGCGAATCAAGTCACAGTGGAACAGCAACAATCAAGTGCATCCCAGACTTCCGCATTCATTCAGGATGAAATTGATAGATTTCGCACATCTCTTGCAGATCCGTTATCCCACGATGAGAAATTGCAAGCAACTAACCGGCTTCACAACATCATTCGATCGACCCAACGCAGAGAGGTCAGAGAATCCCTCCGCCAAGAACTGCTTAGCGTCATTGACAGCAACAGATCCAAAGACATAGTCAAATCCGCAATTTTCGACTATACGAGATCACTCAATAGTCTGGATAACGCCTCCGAAGCCATCAGAGTTCTCGACTTGGGACTGAAAAATGGGATCCTGACCACCGCAGAATATGCTGGAGAATCTATACACATGGGTTTTCTTTTTGACGACAAAGCGATGATCAAAAACGGTTTAAACACAGGGGACGAATATTCAAATATTGTGCTATACAATTACATATCCGGCATAACAGAAAGCAACGGAAAAAAGATCATAGATCAAGAACTATTGGTTTACATAAACAGCCATCCCATAAAATTTTCCGGCGCTCCTTTCAGTTTCAGCCTGACAGAAGCCATTCAATACAATGAATGGGCCATGGCCAAAGCAAACGTTGAGTCAATCCTCAATGGGGCAGATTCCGTGGATATTCTTTCTGCCCCCTTCAAAAATCCACTCATAGATCCCAGAGAGCTGCTGGCGCTATCCATTTCTCCGGATATTGGATTAAAAATCATGAAGAAAGTGATAGCAAGCAAAGATCACCAAATAGGCCTTGAGAATCTTGATAAGTTCATGACCAGCTATTCTTATATACCCGCCATAAAATCTGCATCGGAAAATATGGAGCGCCATAAGACAGGCTTGGAGAAGTGATCTCTCCATCAGAGCTTCCCCAAAGAGAGACTCCACAATCCAATTTTCGGATTTATCCGAGGGATTACCATATTTTCCGCCTTTACTCCTCCGCCACCACCACCCTCCCCTTGCCCGCGCGCTTGGCCGCATACATGGCCTCGTCGGCGCGCTGCAGCAGCTGGGTGGTGTTTTCCCGGGCGGCATTGAGGGCGATGCCGATGCTGGCGCCGACCTGGACGGTGGCACCGTTTTCCAGGCGGATGGGCTGGCAGATGGAGGCCAGGCAGCGCTGCATGGCCTGAAGGGCGTCGTTGGCCGAGGCCAGTTCGCCCAGCAGCAGCACGAATTCGTCTCCACCCATGCGGGCCACGCAGTCGGTTTCGCGGGCCTGGGTGGTGAGGCGGCGGGCGACGATGCGCAGCACTTCGTCGCCGGCATCGTGGCCTTCGGTATCGTTGATCTGCTTGAAGCCGTCCAGGTCCATGAAGCAGACGGCCAGTTGCCCCGGTCCGCAGGCCTGGGCCAGTTGGCGCTGCAGCCGGGCCTGCAGTGCGCGGCGGTTGGCCAGGCCGGTCAGCACGTCGTGCAGCGCCTGGTGCTGCGCGGCTTGCTCGTCACGCTTGAGCGCGTCTATGTCCACGAAGACCCAGATCGATTCGCCGTCGGCCAGGCCTGCGCCGCTGACATCGACCCAGAGCAGGCTGCCATCGCTGGTCTTCAGCTGCATCTGGGCATGGCATTTGCCGCTGGAGCGCAGTGCGCCATAGGCCAGCTCGCCGGAGCGTTCATAGGTTTCCTCATCCGGGTAGAGGATGCGCGCCGAGGTGCCCTGCAGCTCGCCGGCCGGGCGCTTGAGCATGCGCTGCAGGGCCTGGTTGGTCCACAGCAGCCGGCGCTCGCGCAGGCGGGCGATGCCGATGAGGTCGTTGTCCATGAACAGTTCCTGCTGGCGCAGCAGCTCGGCAAGCCGGATGCGCGCCACGCGCTCGCGCTGCTGCAGCAGGTAGAGGCTGACCGAGCCCAGCGCGATCAGTGCCATGCTGAGGCCCGTGAGTGCCCAGGCGCGCCAGGCCGATGCACGCCATGCGGCCAGGTAGCTTTGTGTGCCCAGGCCCGTGAAAACGGTCAGGGGATAGCCGGCCAGCCGCTGGTAGGCCGTGATGCGCTCCACGTCGTCCATCACCGTGGGCGTGATGTACCAGCCGCTGTCCCGGTTGCCGGCCAGGGCATGGTGGTACTCGCTGGAGACCGCAGAGCCGCCAATGCCGGCCACCGACCACGGATCGGCCGCCGAGTAGCGGGCCACCAGCAGGTCCTTGTCCGAGCGCAGCGCAATGGCGCTGTCGGGCCCGAAGGCCTGGCGACGGAACAGCGACTGGAAATGCGTGGCCGAGACCACGGCATAGACGATGCCCTTGAAATCCCCGTCCCCGGACTGCAGCCGGCGCGCCATCACGATGGCCCATTTGTTGAAGGAATGGCTGACCAGCGGATCGGAGATCACCATGCGGTCGGAGTGGCGCGCGCGCTCGAAGTAGCTGCGGTCGGCCACGGAAAACGGAGGCTCTTCCTCGTTGGCCGTCAGCAGCACCTGGCCCTTGGCGTCGGTCACGCGCAGCGCGGTGACAAAGGGCAGCAGGGCACGCTGCTCCTGCAGGATTTCATAGAGGGCGAGGGCCGCCACATCGTCGCCGTCCAGGCCCCGGCTGCGGTAGCGGCCTGCCACGGTGGCCAGTGCGTTGTCCACCAGCCGCATCTCGGCCGTCAGCTCCAGGCTCAGGCTGCGGGCCTGGTTCTGGGTGACAGCCACGCCCAGGTCCAGGTCGGCCTGGTGGTTGGCGCGCAGGCTCAGCCAGGTGGCCAGGCCCAGCAGGCCGGCGACCAGCAGGTTGCCAAGCACCAGGCGCCGCAGCACCTTGTCAGAAAGAAGCGTCTTCATGGCGCCGGGTGTCCCTTTCCGTCTGGCTGGATGAGCGTCCGGGTGGATGGAGCCGCACATTTTTAGCACAAGGACGGGACGATCCAGACAAGGTTTTGACCGATGGCAACGGCGCTCGCGCCGCTGGCGTACCTTCACCCCCGCAAGAATGGTCGCTGCCTGGGCCAGGGCGGGGGCCGCTGCGCAAAGGCCTGTTGCGCCGGCCTCCTGAGAAAGTGCAGAGCCGTCATGCAGCCTGCAGGATCTGCCGCAGGTCGGCTGCGCAGTCCTGCGCGTCCTGCTCATGGCGGAACGCCACGCGCAGCTGGCCCTCGGGATCGAAGACATAGGTGATGGCCGAGTGGTCCATGGTGTAGGACGCACCCGTGGGCACCTTCTTGTAGAAGACCTTGAATTCCCTGGCGACCTCGGCCGTCTGCGCCTCGTCACCGCGCAGCGCGACAAAGCCGGGATCGAAGGCGCCCACATAGGCCTTGAGCACGTCGGGCGTATCGCGCTCGGGGTCGATAGTGATGAAGGCCACGGCCAGGCGCTGGCCATCGGGTCCCAGCAGCTGGCGTATTTCCAGGGCGCGCGTCAGCGCCGTGGGGCAGACATCGGGGCATTGGGTGAAGCCGAAAAAGACCATCAGGGCCTGGCCCTTGAAGTCGGCCAGCGTGCGCTCGCGGCCATCGGCATCGCGCAGGCGGAAGTCCCGGCCGTACTGGGCGCCGGTCAGGTCTATGCCCTTGAACGGTACGGCGGCGGGCTTGCAGCCGGCCAGCAGCGCCAGTGCGGCCAGGCCGCCGCCAAGGCAGGCACGGCGAGACAGGGCGACGCAAGCAACGGATGGGCGGGTCGAAGAAAAATCGGCGGCGCGCTGCGGCGCCGCATGGCAATCGAAACGGAACATGGCATCCCTGCGTGGAATCTTGGCGAAGCCGCGCCGCCAAGGCTGCGCCCGGCCGGTGCGGCAATGTTCTGAGACAGGCCAGCGGCCAGACAGCGCGGGACAGCGCTGCAAGCAGCCAAGGGCTCAGGCGATCAACAGCAACAAGGGAGGCCCGCGCGGCGGCAGCGGCGCGCCGACCAGGGAGGCAATGCGGGCAGAGACGATGGGCTGCAGCGCGCGGCCCATCGGCTGCAGTTGCGCCCAGGAGGGAGGGACATGCGCCGGCGGCGGCGTCACCGCCAGGCACAGAGGGCAGTCCAGCGAATGCTGGGCAGACACCGCCTGTCCTTCTTCACCATTGACCACGACCAGCCTGACGCTGCCGCCAGCCGTGCAGACCAGCTCCATGGCCTGGGGGTGCACCAGGGGCGATGCAATGGCCAGGCCCAGCGTCAGCGCGAACCACGCCATGACCAGGCGGGCCAGTGGGACGGAGTTGCGCAGGGCTTGCATGGCTGGGGATTATGGGGGCAGGCCGTCACAGGGCCACGCCGACCTCGTCGCAGGCGGCCCAAAACCGGGCCGGGTCGCGCACCTGAAAGCGCTGTCCGCCGCGACGCGCCTGCACGATGCGGTCCAGCCGGAAGGTGCGCACGCCCTCGCGCTCGCAGTCCCAGGCCAGCAGGTACCAGAACGGCCAGGCCAGCAGCAGACATTGCGGCTCCACCACGCGCTCGCTGCGGCGCTGGCGTCCGTCCAGGTAGGTCAAGGCCAGCATCCATTGCTGTGCAAATGCCTGGTAGACGCTGGCGCGCGCCTCCACGCCCTGCGCACGCTCGCGCAGCGAAGCCTGGACTTCGACGGACACCGGCGAGGCCACGCGGATGCGCTGGCGCAGTTGCGCGATATCTGCGCGATCGGCCGGCGCAAAGCAGCGCGCGAACTGGCGGCGCAGTTCGCCATGACGCCCCGCCAGCGACAGGCCCAGGGCTTCCGACAGCGCCAGGGACATCAGCAGCTCCAGCGCGTCGTCACCCCGCAGGGTCACGCGGCCGGAGGGCCAGCGATGGACCACGCGGACACCGCCGCCCCTGCCCGAGGAGCTGTCCAGCTCCCAGCCCTGCTGCCTGAGCAACGACAGGTCGCGCGCCAGCGTGCGCTGGCTGACGCCCAGTTCCTCGGACAGCGCCGCCACGCCGTGCACGGCGCCATCGGACAGGCGCTGGGAAAGGGCGTCAAGCCGGGACAGACGGGCGGGCAGCGTGCGCGGTTTCATGGCCGGCATCATGGCGCAATTGACAGCCATTGAATGGCAGCGATGCAGGGACCATGGGCGGCATGTTCAATCCACGGAGAAATGCCATGCAAGTCATCGAATGGGCAGCGTTCAGCCTGCTGCCCGGTGTGACGGAAAACACCCTGCTGCAAGCCGCCAGCGCCATGCAGCACCAGTTCCTGGATGTGCAGGGCGGATGCCTGTCACGCCATCTGGTCCAGCTGGGCCAGGGGCGCTATGCGGATGTCGTCACCTGGCAATCACAGGAGGCTGCCCGTGCCGCCCTGGCGCAGGCCGGCCGGTCGGCTGCCTGCGCGGCCTACTTCGGGCTGATGCGCGTGGAGCATCCTCCCTTGCTGGGCGCCAGCGTGTTCAGCCACGGCGGGGAACGTGGGCTGCCGCAGGGCATGGAGTTCTCGTTGTTCCGGCTGCGCCCCGGCGCCGATTCCCATGCCTTGGCCACCGCCGCGCACCGCATGGCCGATGGCCTGTACCGGAATGAGCCCGGCTTCACGGCCCATGGCGTGATGCGCAGCGCCCACGACCCCGGCCTGTATGCCGACGTGGTGCTGGCCGACAGCGCCGGCCGCGCCCACCAGCTGTGCAGCAAGTGGGGCCAGGGACCGTTCGATCCGGCCTGCCAGGACTATCTGGAACTGATCGCGCCGGGGTCGGCACAGCTGCAGTTCTGGGACAGGGTGGCCTGAGCGCCGCCATCGCCGCGCCTTGGCCGGATGCCGGATATGCGTGGTATCCGTATCCGCCAGCCTGCACCGGCCATCCCATAATCACCTTTTCCCCAAGCAGTGACCGCCATGTCGAAACTCCATGTTGTGCAGCAGGGCCAAGGCCCGGCCCTCGTTCTGAGCCACGCGCTCGGTTGTGACCTCCAGATGTGGGACGGCGTGGCCCAGGCCCTGCAAGACCGCTTCACCGTGGTGCGCTACGACCACCGGGGCCATGGCCGCTCGCCCGCCATCGGCGAGGCCTTCGACATGAACGACCTGGCCGACGACGCAGCCGGCGTGATCGAGGCGCTGGGCCAGGGGCCGGTGCACTTCGTGGGCCTGTCCATGGGCGGCATGACGGCCCAGGCCCTGGCAGCGCGCCATCCGGCGCTGGTGCGCAGCATCACCGTCGCCAATTCGGCCAGCTACTACGACGAGGCCGCGCGCGCAGGCTGGCAGGCGCGCATTGCCACGGTGCGCGCCCAGGGCGTGGCCGCGATTGCCGATGGCGCCATGCAGCGCTGGTTCACGCCCGAATTCCGCGCCGGGCAGGCCGCCCGAGTGGCAGCCTTGCGCACCGGGCTGGAGGCCACGGCGGCCGCGCCCTATGCGGCGGCCTGTGCGGCCGTGGGCGGCATCGATCTGCGCGAGAGCAACCGGCGCATCGCCTGCCCCGCGCTGGTCATTGCAGGCAGCCGCGACGAGGCCACGCCACCTTCCCTGTCCGAAGACATGCAGGCGCAGATTCCGGGCGCGCAGCTGGTGTCGCTGCCCGCCGCGCATTTGAGTGCCGTGGAAATGCCCGCGGAGTTTGCGCAGTTGGTGAGCGACTTTGTCGCGCAGATCCGCTAGATCTGCCGCCCTGCCCGGACGGAATGGTCGCTGAGCGACGCCGCTAGCAGGCCGGCATCACGGCCGGCAGATCAACTCCGCCACGTCCATCAGCAAGGCCTCATCGATCTGCTCGCGCAGGTCCACGGCCAGCCTGCGCCGGTAGAACACGCCCAGGTCCAGGCCCACGCCCAGCGCGCGGATCTGCACATCGCCCGCGCGCTCGTGCCGGGCGATGACCTGGCGCAGGTGCTGGTCCAGATAGTGCTCGTCGTTGGCCTGGTGCGTGGCCGTGTCCATGGGGCAGCCGTCCGAGATGACGAGCAGGATGCGGCGCTGCGCGGGCCGCGCCAGCAGCCGCTCGCAGGCCCATTCCACGGCCTCGCCGTCCACGCCCTCGCGAAAGAGGTCGGGCCTGCGCAGCGCGGCAACGCCGTGGCGGGCGTGGCGCCAGGGTCTGGCGGCATCCTTGAAGACGATGTGCAGCCGCTCGTTGAGCCGGCCCGGGATGTGGGGCTGGCCCGCGCGCTGCCAGTCGCGGCGGGCGCGGCCGCCGTTCCAGGCCTGGGTGGAAAAGCCCAGCACGTCCACCGGCACGCCGGCCATGGACAGCGCGCGGCCCAGCAGGTCCACCAGCAGGGACAGCGGGCGCGCATGCGCCTTCATCGAGCCCGAGCAGTCCAGCAGGATGGCCACGGCCGCATCGCTGACGGGGCGCGGCAGCTCGTTCCTGAAGATGGCGCGCTGCTGCGGATCGCTGACCAGTTGCGCCAGCCGGCTTGCATCCAGGTGCCCATCCTCCAGGCCGAACTGCCAGCCGTCGTGGCGCGGCACGGCCAGGCGCTGCTGCAGGTGGCGGGCCAGCCGGCCCGCATGCAAGCCGCTGCGCGCCAGTTCCTCATCCATCTGCTCGCGGAACTCGGCCAGTTGCGCGGCGCGGATCAGCTCGGCCGCCTGCGCCTCGCGGTCATAGGCGCGCGTGAACACGCGGTAGCTGTGGGCCGAGCCGGCCCAGGCGCGGCTGTCGCCGCTGAGCGCCACGGGCGGCGCATCCAGGCTTTGCGATTCAAAGTGCAGCGGCAGCGCGAAGCTGCCCCGCCGGCGCGGCCCGCCAGCGCCGCGCGGCGCCTCCTCCTGGGCTGACCGCACGGCCTGGCCCACCCAGCGGCTGATGGCCAGGGCCGGCGCAATGAAGGCCTGCTGGTCCTGCCGGTGGCGGCGCAGCAGGGCCCACTGCGCGCCCAGTTGCGCCGACAGGCCGGCGCGCGTGGCCTCGGCCAGGTCGGCCAGGGCATCGGGCGGCTCATGGCCGCTCAGGCGGCTCCAGGCGGTCAGCGCCACGGTGAACAGCAGGATGCCCAGGCTGCTTTCGGTCAGGCCCGAATCGGCAAAGGCCTGGCTCCAGTGCACAAAGCGCGCATGCAGGTTGGCGCGTGCACCGGGCCATTCCTCGGGCGCCAGGCTTTCCACGCGCAACTGCTCCAGCAGTTCGAACACCAGCCGCTCCACCGGGTCGCCGGGCAGGTGGCGCGCGTGCAGCGCGGCATCGCTCAGGCGCAGGCGCAGGCTGGCACCGTCGAGCAGGCCGCGCTGGTCGGCCAATCGGGCCGGCACATCGGCCTGGTGGGCCGCTGCCAGCACCACGGGCGCCGTGCCCCGGTACAGCGTCTGCCCGCTCCATTGCAGCGAGGCATCGCCCGCCATGGCGCGCAGCAGCGCGCCGCCCCAGGCCTCCATGCGCGCCAGCGAGGGGGATGCCTCAGCAGGCATGGGCGGGCTCGTCGCGCAGCGCCAGTTCCTGGCCGAAGCAGCGCTGGAAGTACTCGGCCACGATGGCCCGCTCGGCCGGCTCGCACTTGTTGAGGAAGGACAGCTCGAAGGCCAGCCGCAGGTCATGGAAGATCTGCGCGTTCTCGGCCCAGGTGATGACGGTGCGCGGCGACATCAGCAGCGACAGGTCGCCCACGGCAAAGCCCTTGCGCGTGAGCGCGGCCAGCGCCACCATGGCGGCCACCTGCTCGCGCCCCTGCGGCGTGGCCAACTGCGGCACGCGCGCCAGCACGATGGCGGCTTCCTCGGCCGGTGCCAGGTAGTCCAGGCTGGTGACCAGGTTCCAGCGGTCGAGCTGGGCGTGGTTGAGCATCTGCGTGCCGTGATACAGGCCGCTGAGGTTGCCCTGGCCCAGGGTGTTCATGGTGGCGAAGAGGCGGAACTGCGCATGCGGCTGGAGCACGCGCTTTTGGTCCAGCAGGGTGAAGCTGCCCTCGCGTTCGAGCACGCGCTGGATGACGAACATCACGTCGGGCCGGCCCGCGTCGTATTCATCGAAGACCAGGGCCACGGGCCGCTGCAGCGCCCAGGGCAGGATGCCTTCCTGGAACTGCGTGACCTGGCGGCCCTCCTGCAGCACGATGGCGTCCTTGCCCACCAGGTCCAGCCGGCTGATGTGGCCGTCGAGGTTGACGCGCACGCAGGGCCAGTTCAGCCGCGCCGCCACCTGCTCGATATGGGTGGACTTGCCCGTGCCGTGCAGCCCCTGGATGACCACGCGCCGGTTGTGTGCAAAGCCGGCCAGGATGGCCAGCGTGGCCTGCGGGTTGAAGCGGTAGGCCGGGTCCACGGCCGGCACATGCTCGCTGCGCTCGGCAAAGGCCGGCACCTGCATGTCGGTGTCCAGGCCGAAGGTCTCGCGCACGCCAAGCGTGCGCGTGGGATGCATCAGGGTCAGCTCAGTCATCGTCAGGGGCTCCCGGGGGGACTTCGTCGTTGATGCGCGCAATCGCCTCGGCCGCCGCGCGCAGTTGGGGAAGAAAGGACAGCGCCCGTTCGCGCGTGAAACGCATGATGGGCGCCTGCACGGCCAGCCCCATGTTCGAGGGGCCGCCCTGGATGGAGGGCACGAGCACGCCCAGGCACAGCAGGCCGGGCAGGAATTCCTCGTTGTCGAAGGCATGGCCCTGGGCGCGCACCTGGTCCAGCTCGGCGTCCAGCGCGTCAAAGGCCGTCAGCGTGTTGGCCGTGAAGCCTTCCAGCGGCACGGCCGACAGCAGCCGCCTGCGCTGCGCGGGCGCCATCTGGCTCAGGAACAGCTTGCCCGTGGCCGAGCAATGGGCCGGCACGCGCGAGCCTGGGTGCAGATAAAAGCGCAGCGGCGCGGGCGTCTCCACCCGGTCCAGGTAGAGCACCTCGCTGCCCGAGAAGGCGGTGATGTTGCAGCTCTCGCCGATATCGCGCACCAGTTGCGCCAGCACCGCGTGGCGCGCGCCATGCGTGGTGTTGTTGAGCAGCACGCTTTCGGCCAGCCGCATCAGGCGCCGGCCCGTGCCGTAGTGCCGGCCATTGCCCTCGCGCTGCAGGATGCCCGCGCCTTCGAGCTGCTGGAGCATGCGGTGCATGGTGGGCTTGGGCAGGCCTGTCTCCTCGACCATGGTCTGCAGCGTGAAGGGCTCGTTCTTCTGCGCAATGGCCTCCAGCAGCGCGAACAGCCGCAGGTTGGGGGTATCGCCATCAATACGGGCAGGGACAGGGTCTCGGGTGTTCATGGTGTTGGCCATCATATGTTTTTCAATTTTTCGAGTCAATTTGTTCCGAAAAAAGAAATTTGTTTGACATCCAGGCGAAATCACACCTAGACTTGCGCCGTAATTTCTTTTTTCGGAACTTAAAGTTCCATTTTCAAGGAGACAACATGACTGCAGCCAACAATCGTACGGTGGTCGAAGGCGTCCAGAAGATGACCCCTTCCGAAGCCTTTGTGGAGACCTGCGTGGCCAACGGCGTCACGGAGATGTTCGGCATCATGGGCTCGGCCTTCATGGATGCCATGGACATCTTCGCGCCCGCCGGCATCCGCCTGATCCCCGTGGTGCACGAGCAGGGCGCGGCCCACATGGCCGACGGCTATGCGCGCGTCTCGGGCCGCCACGGCGTGGTGATCGGCCAGAACGGCCCCGGCATCAGCAACTGCGTGACCGCCATTGCTGCCGCCTACTGGGCCCACAGCCCCGTGGTCATGATCACGCCCGAGACCGGCACCATGGGCATGGGCCTGGGGGGCTTCCAGGAAGCCAACCAGCTGCCCATGTTCCAGGAGTTCACCAAGTACCAGGGCCATGTCTGCAACCCCAAGCGCATGGCCGAGTTCACGGCCCGCTGCTTTGACCGCGCCATCTCCGAGATGGGCCCCACCCAGCTGAACATTCCGCGCGACTACTTCTATGGCGAAGTGCAGTGCGAAATCCCCAAGCCCATGCGCGTGGAACGCGGCTCGGGCGGCGAAAACAGCCTGCAGGCCGCCACGGAACTGCTGGCCACGGCCAAGTTCCCCGTGATCCTGGCCGGCGGCGGCGTGGTCATGGGCGATGCGGTCGAGGAGTGCAAGCAGCTGGCCGAGCGCCTGGGCGCACCCGTGGTCACGGGCTATCTGCGCAATGACGCCTTCCCCGCCAAGCACCCGCTGTGGGCCGGCCCGCTGGGCTACCAGGGCTCCAAGGCCGCGATGAAGCTCATCGCCCAGGCCGACGTGGTGATCGCGCTGGGCTCGCGCATGGGCCCCTTCGGCACCCTGCCCCAGCACGGCATGGACTACTGGCCCAAGAACGCCAAGATCATCCAGGTCGAGGCCGACCACACCAACCTGGGCCTGGTCAAGAAGATCTCGGTGGGCATCCACGGCGACGCCAAGGCCGTGGCACGCGAGCTGGGCCGCCGCCTGCAGGGCCAGACCCTGGCCTGCGACGCCACCAAGGCCGCGCGCGCCGACACCATCGCCACCGAGAAGGCGGCCTGGGAAAAGGAGCTGGACGAGTGGACGCATGAGCGCGACCCCTACAGCCTGGACATGATCGAAGAGGCCAAGGGCGAGCGCACGCCCACGGGCGGCCAGTACCTGCATCCGCGCCAGGTGCTGCGCGAGCTGGAAAAGGCCATGCCGCCGCGCGTGATGGTCTCCACCGACATCGGCAACATCAACTCCGTGGCCAACAGCTACCTGCGCTTCGACGAGCCGCGCAGCTTCTTTGCGCCCATGAGCTTCGGCAACTGCGGCTATGCCCTGCCCACCATCATCGGTGCCAAGTGCGCGGCGCCCGACCGCCCGGCCATCGCCTACGCCGGCGACGGCGCCTGGGGCATGAGCATGGTGGAGATCATGACCGCCGTGCGCCATGACATTCCCGTCACGGCCGTGGTCTTCCACAACCGCCAGTGGGGCGCCGAGAAGAAGAACCAGGTGGACTTCTACAACCGCCGCTTCGTGGCCGGCGAGCTGGAAAGCGAGAGCTTCGCAGCCATTGCCAGCGCCATGGGCGCCGAGAGCATCGTGGTCGACCAGATCGAGGACGTGGGCCCGGCGCTGAAGAAGGCCATCGACCTGCAGATGAACCACGGCAAGACCTGCGTGATCGAGGTGATGTGCACGCGCGAACTGGGTGACCCGTTCCGCCGCGATGCGCTCTCCAAGCCCGTGCGCTTCCTCGAAAAGTACAAGGACTTTGTCTAACCCCCTGAGGCGCTGACGCGCCTTCCCCCTCTCTACCCGCTGCGCGGGGGGGGGGGACGACACCCTCGGTGCGGGGCGGCCCTTCCTCGGTGTCCCTGGGATGGGCCGCGCCGGTTTCATGCGCCTGGGTGAAGCGCAAGGCCCTCGAAAGCCGATTCCCAGATTCCCTGCGTTGCTCGCGCCGGGCCCTGTACTTTCCCGCAGGAGCTTTCATGGTCCCCCCACTTTCACTTGCCGTGGCCGCCGACGATGCGCCCGCCACGCCCCGCCCCCATCTCCAGCACTTGCTCGACCAGGCCAAGGCGCAAGGCCCCATTCCCGTGGCCGTGGCCTATCCCTGCGATGCAGGCTCGCTGCAGGCCGCCATGCAGGCCGCACAGGCGGGCCTGATCACGCCGCTGCTGCTCGGCCCCGAGGCACGCATCCGGGCGGCGGCCCAGGCGGCCGGGCTGGACCTGGCGGGCGCGTCCATCCATTCCACCGCCGACGATCCACGCGCGGCGGCTGCCCAGGCGGCGGCGCTGTGCGGCAGCGGCCAGGCCCGCGCGCTGATGAAGGGCAGCCTGCACAGCGACGAGTTGCTGGGCGCTGCCGTGGCGCGCGAGGCCGGCCTGCGCGGCAGCCGCCGCGCCAGCCATGTGTTCGTGATGGACCTGCCGGGCTTTGAGCGCCCGCTGCTGATGACCGATTGCGTGGTCAACATCTTCCCCACGCTGATGGACAAGCGCGACATTGCGCAGAACGCCATCGACCTGGCCCGTGCCATCGGCATTGCCCGGCCGCGCGTGGCCGTGCTCTCGGCGGTGGAGACGGTCAACCCCGCCATTCCCGGCACCATCGACGCGGCCGCGCTGTGCAAGATGGCCGACCGGGGGCAGATCAGCGGCGCCATCCTCGACGGGCCGCTGGCCTACGACAACGCCATCTCGCTGCGCTCGGCGCACCACAAGGGCATCGTCTCCGATGTGGCCGGCCAGCCCGACGTGCTGCTGGTGCCCAGCCTGGAGGCCGGCAACATGATCTACAAGCAGCTGGTCTACATGGCCGACGCCGAGTGCGCGGGCCTGGTGCTGGGCATGCGCGTGCCCATCGTGCTGACCAGCCGTTCGGACTCGGTGGCCAGCCGCATTGCGTCCTGCGCGCTGGCCGTGCTGGCCAGCGCGGCGGGCGGCAAGGAGCAGTCATGAGCCAGGTCCAAGCACAGGTGGCTGCGCAGGCGCCCGTGCCGCGCATGCTGCAGTGGCTCAGGCTCCTGCCCGGCACGGGCCTGTCGGGCGTGATCGCGCTGGCGGCGACCTTCGTCTCCACGCTGCATGGCGGGCCGCAGCTGCTGTTCGCGCTGTTCTTCGGCGTGGCCTTCCACTTCCTGAGCCAGGACGCGCGCGCCAAGCCGGGCATCGAGTTCTGCGCGCGCGGCGTGCTGCGCCTGGGCGTGGGCCTGCTGGGTGCGCGCATCACGGCCACGCAGATCGCGGGCCTGGGCTGGACCACGGCGCTGATCGTCATCGCGGCCGTGGTCACCACGCTGCTGTGCGGCACGCTGCTGGGCCGGCGCCTGGGCCTGACGCGCCCGCAGGGCGTGCTGTCGGGCGGCGCGGTGGCCATCTGCGGTGCCTCGGCGGCGCTGGCCATCTCGTCGGTGCTGCCGCGCGACAAGGACAGCGACCGCTTCACGCTCACCGTGGTGGTCACGGTCACCGTGCTGTCCACGGCCGCCATGGTGCTGTATCCGCTGGTGGCGCGCGCCCTGCATCTGCCGCCCGAGCTGGCGGGCCTGTTCATCGGCGGCACCATCCACGATGTGGCCCAGGTGGTGGGCGCGGGCTACACCATCGACCAGGCCACGGGCGACTACGCCACCATCGTCAAGCTGTTCCGCGTGTCCATGCTGGCCGTGGTGGTGGTCATGGTCTCGGCCCTGTTCAAGCGCCAGCGCGAGGCAGCGGCCGAGCAGCACCACGGCAAGAAGCCGGGCCTGGTGCCCTGGTTCCTGTGGGTGTTCGTCGCGCTGGTGGCCATCAACTCGCTGGGCTGGGTACCGCCGGGCCTGCAGCACCAGTTGAGCGACCTGTCGCGCAACTGCCTGGTGCTGGCCATTGCGGCACTGGGCCTGAAGACCTCGTTCCAGCAACTGGCCCAGGCAGGCTGGCGACCCTTTGCGCTGCTGGTGGTGGAGACGCTGTGGATGGCGGCCTTCGTGCTGATCGCCATCGAGATCGAGATGCGCTGACGCCTGCACAGGCATTGCCGCAAGAGGCCCGCCCTGCGCGGGCCTTTGTCATGGCGCCACACATCGCTTGATGAGCATGCACCAAGATGATACATTTGCACACAAATTTTTGATCCACATCAACGCCCTACCGCGCCGTGAACGTTTTTCGCAAGCAAGCCGGCAGATTCCGCAGGCTGACCGCCACCCAAGTCCTCACCCTGCTGCGCAATCAGCAACCCCGGCAAGCCGCCCTGCTGCGGCTGCTGCCCTGCCTGTCGATGCTGGCCGTGTGCGCGGTGCTGCTCGATTCCCTGCTGCCCATTCCGCTGTGGGCCATCGCCAGCCTGACCGTGGTCATGGCCGCCTACATCGCCCACAACTGCCAGTCCTTTGTCGCCACCCAGCGCAGAAAGTCCACGCTGCGCCATCTCGCGCGCTCCTGCCTGCTGCACGCCGGCTGAAGCACAAGTGCCCCTGGGTGCCGGGCGTCAGGCACCGCCTCTGGCATAGGCCGTCAGCGCCTGGGCCACGGCCTTGAAGACCACGGCGCAGCGCTCGCTCTTGCGCAGGTCCTCGTGCATGGCCACCCAGGTATCGAGCTTCCATGAAAACGCCTGGGGCAGCACCCGCACCAGGCCCGGCTCCCGGGCCGCCAATGCCGACTGGCACACGCCAATGCCAAAGCCCGCGCGGATGGCGCCCAGCTGGGCCAGGTCGCTGTCCGAGCGCAGCGCCATGCCTTCGCGCGTGAGCATGGGAAACTGCTGCTGCATCTTTCGGATCAGGGCGCTTTCATGGTCGAAGCCGATGAGCGAATGCCCGGCCAGGTCCTCCAGCGATTCCGGCACGCCGCGTGCGGACAGATAGCTTTCATGGGCATGCAGCCCCAGCTCGATGGCGCCGATATGGCGTGCCACCAGCGCCTCCTGCTGCGGCCGGAACATGCGCACGGCCACGTCGGCCTCGCGGCGCAACAGGTCGTCCACCGCGTTGGACAGCACCAGCTCGATGCCCAGTTCAGGGTGTGCCGCGCGCAATTGCGCAAGCACAGGCGGCAGCACCTCCACGCCCACCACCTCGCTGGCCGTCAGCCGTACCGTGCCGCGCACGCCCGAGCCATGGCTGGCCGCCACGCGGCGCAGCGCGGCCGCCGTCGCGGCCATGCTGGCTGCATAGGGCTGAAGCTCGTAGGCCGCCTCCGTGGGCGCGAAGCCATCGGATGAGCGGGTGAACAGTTGCAGGCCCAGCGCCGACTCCAGCCCGTCGATGTGGCGGCCCACGGTCGGCTGCGCCACACCCATGGCCCGGCCCGCCGCTGACAGCGACCCGGACTCCAGCACCTGCAAAAAACTGCGATACCACTCCCAGTGGGGTTCCGACATCACTCATCCATTCATTTATGCATGGACACCAGAGAATTCTAGGCAATTTTCTTTTTGCAGCGGGTTGCTGACACTGAGGCTGTCACCACAGGACCCAGCCCATGCCATCCATTGCACTCTTCGGCGCCGCAGGCGCCATCGGCCAGAGTCTGGCCGCCGCGCTCAGACAACAGGGCCGCGCCTACCGCGTGGTCGGCCGCAACGCAGCCAGCCTGCGCCAGACCTTCGGCGCCGACCCGCTGGCCGAGATCGTCCCCTGGAACCCGGACAGCACCGGCTCCGTCGAGGCTGCCGCCCACGGCGTGGACACGCTGGTCTACCTGGTGGGCGTGAACTACTGGCAGTTCGCATTGCATCCCGAGCTCATGCGCAGGACGCTGGACGGCGCCATTGCCGCCGGCGTGCGCCGCATCGTACTGATCGGCACCGTCTATCCCTATGGAAAGGCGCAGGCCCATGCCGTGAAGGAAGACCATCCGCGCAACCCGCATACCTTCAAGGGACGCATGCGCAAGGCGCAGGAAGACCTGCTGCTGCAGGCCCACGCACAGGGCCGCATCGAGGCCGCCGTACTGCGCCTGCCCGACTTCTACGGCCCGGGCGTGCACAACAGCCTGCTGCACGGAGCCTTCGAGGCGGCGGCCCGTGGCGGCCGGGCCGACATGGTCGGCCCGCTGGACCGGCCGCATGAGTTTGTCTATGTGCCCGATGTGGGCCCCGTCGTGGCGCGCCTGATCGGCACGCCGCAGGCTTTCGGCAAGGTCTGGCACCTCGCCGGCGCGGGGGCGATCACGCAGCGCGACGTCGTCTCGGAGATCGAACGCCTGACCGGCAGGCCGTTGAAGCTGCGCGTTGCAGGAAAGACCGCGCTGCGCCTGGCCGGCCTGTTCAACCCCTTCATGCGCGAGCTGGCCGAGATGCACTACCTGCTGACCGATCCGCTGATCATGGAGGACTCCGCGCTGCACGCCCTGCTGGGCCCCATCGCCAAGACGCCCTATGCGCAGGGCATACGCGCAACGCTCAACGCCGCCATGGCAAGTGCCGACTCACACTTGGCTGCGGCCTGAGCCTGGCCTGCTGCCCGAAAACAAAAAAGCCCTGACAGCACAACTGTCAGGGCTTTTGTCTATCTGGCAGGGGAGGAAGGACTCGAACCCTCGCATGCCGGAATCAAAATCCGGTGCCTTTACCAACTTGGCGACTCCCCTAGAAGACCTAAATTCTAATACGTTTTTTTGGCCCGAAATCCAAAATTCCAAAAATTTCGACACCGCCAAAGTTGTCTTCATGGCGCGGCCAGGGCTCCCTCAAGACAGCGGAGTATCGCCTCCCGCCCCATCGCCGTGAAACAGCCAATGAAGACAAACACGGACTCCGAGACCCTGGCCCCATGCAGGCTGGCAATGCGCAAGCGCCCACCCACCACGTGGACTTCCTGGACGCTGTCCTGCCCGCCCAGCCGCACGATGCCCTTGGCCCGCAACAGGGGGACAGGCAGCGTACGCAGCGCCTGCCGCAACCGCTGCCGGTCAAAGCAGCGGCGCGTTGCATAGGAAAAGCTGCCCACATCGGCCATGCCGGCCATGTTCCCGGCCTGGCTTTTCCAGGAGCCGCCCGCTTGCAGCAGGCCTTGCGGGCGGCGTGGCGAGGCAGCCGCATCAATGAACACGGCCAGCGGTATCTCGCCATGGCGGGCCGCCAGCACCACAGCACCGGGCGCCATGCCGGCCACGCGCGCGGCCACCTTTTCGGTGGCACATGCGCCGGCCAGATCGGCCTTGGTCAGCACCAGCGCCGTCGCGCCCGAGATCTGGCGGCGGACCATGTCGCCGACCAGCGGGTCGCGCAGTTGCTCATCGACGTCCTGGACATCCACCGCCACCAGGATGGCGTTGAGCTGCAGCGCGGGGTCGAGCATGCCGACCTGGGCGATGCGCACGGGGTCGGAGACGCCGCTGGCCTCGATGACCAGCAGGTCCGGGCGGTCGGGCCGCGCACCCACGGCGGCCAGGGCCTCGGCCAGCCGGCCGCCGATGGAGCAGCAGATGCAGCCGTTTTCCAGCTGCAGCACGTCGCTGCTGCGTGTGCGGATCAGGGCGGCGTCGATGTTGATCTCGCCGAAGTCGTTGACCAGCACGGCCACGCGCAGGCCATCGGCGCGCTCCAGCAGCCGGTTGAGCAAGGTGGTCTTGCCCGCGCCCAGATAGCCGCCCACGACGACCATGGGAACGGGCGCCCGCTGCGCCGCGGCGGCCGGCGTGCTCATGGCGCTGACCCGGGCGCGGGGAAGATGCGGCCGCCCAGCACGGTGCCCCAGACCTTCACGTCCTTGAGGGCGGCGGGCGCCACCGCGCGGGGATCGTCCTCCAGCACGGCGAAGTCCGCCAGCTTGCCGGGCTCGATGCTGCCCACGCGCCGCTCCAGTTTCAGGGTACGGGCCGCGCCCATGGTGATGGCGTGCAGGGCATCGTCCACCGACAGGCGCTCGGCCTCGCCCAGCACGCGGCCTGAAGCGGTTTCGCGCTGCACCGCGCACCAGGCGGTGAACAGGGGGTGGATAGGGGTGATGGGCGCATCGGAATGCATGGCGAAATCCATGCCCAGGCGCCGCGCCGTGCCCGCTGCATTCATGCGCGAGGCCCACTGCATGCCCACGGTCTGCTCGGCGTGGGCATCGCCCCAGTAATAGAGATGGTTGGAGAAGAAGTTGACGCACATTCCCAGGCGCGCGGCGCGCTGCAGCTGGGCGCTGCTGGCCAGCTGGCAGTGCTGCAGGGTGTGGCGATGGTCGGCGCGCGGGTGCCTGGCCAGCAGGTCCTCGATCACATCCAGCACCACCTCGGTGGCCTCGTCTCCGTTGGTGTGGATATGCAGTTGCAGCCCGGCCAGGTGGAAGGGCTCGAACAGCGCGGGCAGCTGCGACGGGGGAATCAGCCACAGGCCGTTGGGCTGCCCGCCCGCGTAGCCGGGAGCGCGCAGGCGCGCGGTGAAGCCCTGGATGGAGCCGTCCACGATGAACTTGACGGGGCCGAACTGCAGCTTGTCGCTGGCCGAGGACGCCGCTGCAGCATGCACGCGCGCGGCACCGCCTTCCGGGTTGCGCTGCGGCGCGAAGGCCGGGACGATGCGCAGCGGATAGGCCGCGTCGCCCGTTACCTCGCGCAGCGCGGCCAGGCCCTGGGGCGAGAGATCGCTGACCAGGTCGGTGGCCGTGGTCACGCCCGCGAGCTGGGCCACGCGGCCGAACTTCCAGATCGCCTCGCGCTGCTCGGCGGCGGCCAGAGACAGCGCGCTGCCGATCACCTTCTGCACCGGATACATGGCGGCGAATTCCTGCAGCTCGCCCGTGGGCTGGCCCTCGGCGTCCTTGTGGATGCCGTCGATGTCGGTGTCCTCGTCAATGCCGGCCAGCGCCAGCATGGCCGAGTTCACATTCATCAGGTGCACGCTGGCGTGCAGGATGACGATGGGCCGCGTGGCGGAGACACGGTCCAGCTCGCGCACCGACAGCCGGCTGCTGCCGAAGAGGATGGGATCGAAGCCCCAGGCCAGCAGCGTGGCCTGCGCATCGGGCAGGGCACGCTCGGCCTCGGCCAGGCGCGCCAGCACGGCGTCCAGCGTGCGCAGGCCGGGCCACAGGCGGCCCTCGGGATCGCGCCGATCGAAGTAGCCCAGGTACACGGCCTCCCACATGGCGCCTTCCATCAGGTGGCTGTGCGCCTCGATCAGGCCGGGCATGAGGACCTTGCCGTGCAGGTGGTCGATGCGTTCGGCCTCGGGCCAGGCAGCCATGTCGGCCTCCTGGCCAACGGCCAAGATGCGGCCGCCCTGCACGGCCACATGGGTGGCCTGCGGCTGGGCCGGGTTCATGGTGAGGATGGTGCGCGCCACAAAGACCTGCGTGCGCGCGTTCTCGTCGTGGTTCATGGTGGTGGTCTTTTTCAGGCGGCCTTGACGCGCGCGGCACCGGGCAGATAGTGGACGATGGCCGTGACCAGCAGGTTCAGCGCCAGGCTGATGAAGCCCAGGTTGATGCCGCCGAAATCCGGCTGCTGGATGTACAGCGCAATGGCCAGCGCCTGGCCGCAGGCAATGCCCAGGGCAACGGCCATGGGCCGGATGCGCCAGCCGAAGAGGATGGCCATCATTCCGGGGAAGAACTGCGTCACGCCGTAGTAGGTGGTGTTGATCAGCGTCAGCATCAGATTGGGCGTGAGCAGCGTCATCACGATGGACAGCACCAGGTAGATGACGATCACCACCTTGGCGCCCTGCTTTTGCTTGGCCTCGGGCAGGCCGGGCAGCAGGTTGCGGGCCACGATGGGGCCGATGGCCAGGCAGATGCCCGCCAGCACCAGCAGGCCCGACAGCGCGGCGCCTGCGGCCACCAGGCCCAGCAGCCAGTCGGGCAGCAGTCGCACGGCAGCCGCGAAGAAGGCCTCGTTGGGCGATGCCAGCTGCAGGTTCTGGCTGATGGCGTAGTACGAGGCCAGCACCAGGAAGGGGTACATCAGCATGTACAGCGGCATGGCGATCTGCGTGCGGCGGATGGTGTGCGAACTCTTGGCCGTGAAGAAGTTCTGAACCGCAAACGGCATCATGTAGAAGCCCAGCGCCTGGAACAGCATGGTGCTCATGGAAAAGCGCAGCTGCGTATCGGTCATGTGGTTGCTGACCTTGGCGCTGGCGGCGGTGAACACATCGCCCACGCCCGCATGCCAGCCCACGGCCACGCCCGTGGCGATGATGGCCACCACCATCAGGATGTCCTTGAGGATGGCGATATAGGCCGAGGCGCGCACCCCCGAGATGGCGATGTAGGTGAAGGCCAGGCCCGCAGAGATCAGCAGCAGGTGCAGCGGCTGGAAATTCCATCCCAGGCCCTTGAGCGCGGCCACCAGCCCCGTGAACTGCAGCTGGCCCCAGGGCAGCAGGAACAGGATGGCCGAGCCGGCCACGATCAGCTCCAGCGCGCGGCTGCCGAAGTGGCCCTTGAACAGGTCCGGCAGCGTGATGGCGTTGTGGCGCAGGCCGGCTTTCCAGATCATGGGGCCGAGGAAGTAGCCCAGCGGATAGGCCAGCAGGATGTAGCCCAGGAACCAGACGCCATAGGTCGGCCCCTTGGCGTAGATGCCGCCCGGAAAGCCGACCATGGTGCCGATGCTGTAGATCTCGCCGGCGGCCAGGAAGAACACCAGGTAAGCGCCGAACTGGCGGGAGGCGACGAAGAAGTCATGCACGCTTTGTGCACCCTTGCCCGTGCGCGAGCGGATGGCCAGGTACAGGGACAGCGCGATGAAGCCCAGAAAGACTGCGGTGGTCATGGCGGTGCTCCCTTCAGGCGGACTGCGCGTCGTCGGCTTCGTGGCGGTCGAACATCAGCCAGCACACAAGCATGCACAGCGACGTCAGCACGAACCACATGAAGATCCACAGGTAGATGAAGGGCACGCCGAACACGAAGCGATCGACGGACGCGACCCAGGGAAGCAGGCCGATCACCGCGATGTACGGGATGCCTATGCCGATGAACAGCTTGAGCATGGTTTGTCTCCTTTTGCTCCGATGAAAGAGTTGGCGGTTGTGGCCGCTCTATAGAACATTTCAATGTCCCTGGATGCGATCTTAGGAAGCGCCTACCTATAATTCAAATGAAAAATTTGCCAATAAACCATGAGGATTCCGCATGGATACACAGAAGCTGCGGCACCTGCTGGCCATCGTCGAGCACGGCACCTTTTCCGACGCAGCGCGCGCCGTGCATCTCACCCAGCCGGCGCTGAGCCGCAGCATCCGCGCGCTGGAAGACGAACTCAGGGCGCAGCTGTTCGACCGGGGCGCGCGGCGCGCCCGGCTGACAGTGTTTGGCGAGCTCGTGGCCGAGCGTGCACGCCGCATGCGGCTGGAGGAAACCCAGTTGCGGCGTGACCTGGAGCTGCTGCGCGGCGGCCAGGAAGGCGCGCTCGCCATTGGCGTGGCGCCCGCGCCCGCGGCGCTGCTGCTCAAGCCCTTTCTGATCCACATGGCGCAGGCGCATCCGCGCGTGAAGGTGCGCGCCGAAATGGGTGCCACCAGCGCATTGCTGCAGCTGCTGCGCAACGAATCCATCGATGCCATCGTCGGCGACGCCTACGTGCTGCGCGCCGCCGATGACGTGGAGATGGAACTGCTGGGCGAGCTGCCAGCCGGCCTGGTCTGCCGCGCGGGCCACCCCGTGCTGCAAAACCCCGGCATGGACGAGATCCGCCGCTACCCGCTGGCCACCACCACGTTGAGCACGGCCATGGCGCGGCAGCTGGCCGAGCTGTGGGGCGAAGGCGCCGAGCCCGACAAGCTGTTCACCCTGCACTGCAACGACCTGGACCTGCTGCGCGGCGTGACCCTGGCCACGGACACCTTGCTGTTCGGCGTGCTGTCCATCACCCGCAAGGAGCGCGCCAGCGGCGCCATGGCCGAAGTGCCCCTGCCCGCCGATCCCCGCCGATGCGGCCGCTACGGCATGGCGCGCATGGCCGCGCGCACCCTGTCACCGGCGCTGGACACGGCCTACGCCTTCACACGCACGCACTGGCGCGAGCTGTCGGAGCACGATCAGGAGCCCGGTTGATCGACGCTCAGCCGGCCGCCGGCCGCCGGGGCCTGTGCATGTGCCTGTGCATGCGCCAGGCCCAGCGGCAAGGTCTGCGCGCGCAGCCAGTCCAGCACCAGGGCGAAGCTGGCCTCGTCCTGCACCGGCCGGGGCGACATAAGCACGTAGTGCGAGCCATCGGCCACGAAGCCGCGCGGCGCGCACAGCGTGCCGCTGGCCAGGTCATCGGCCACCAGTGCCAGCGGGCCGATGGCGACGCCGGCCCCGGCCACGGCGGCCTGCAGGCTCAGGTAGAAATGCTCGAAGCGCACCTCGCGACCGGCCCGCAGCGGCACGCCGGTCAGTTCGCTCCAATGCCGCCATGCGTCCGGCCGCGACTGCGTATGCAGCAGCACCCCGCCCAGCGGCCCTGAGCGTGCCAGCGCCTTGGCAAGCGCGGGCTTGCAGACGGGCCCCACGCGCTCTTGCAGAAAGGGCTCGGCCACCACATCGGCGCCCATGTCGAAATCCGCGCGGCGTATGGCCAGATCAATGCCCTCGCGCGCAAAGGGCACGGAGCCGCCGGCCGATACCAGGCGCAGCTCGCGCTGCGTGCCGATCGCTTCCTGCAAACCGCCCAGACGCGGAATCAGCCAGCGCATCAAAAACGTGGGCTCGCACGACAGCACCAGCGGCCGGTCCGGCCCTGCCGCCTGCCGCGCGCGGCCCAGCGCGCCGCGCAGGCGCTCCAGCGCCAGGGCCACCTCCTCGGCCAGCACGCGGGCCGTGGGCGTGGCAATGATGCTGCGGTTGCTGCGCTGGAACAGCGCAAAGCCCAGCGCCTCCTCCATGTCGCGCACGGCACGGCTCACGGCGCCATCGGTCAGGTGCAGCTCGCGCGCGGCCTTGGAGACACTGCCATGGCGCACCGTGGCCTCGAAGGCGCGCAGGGCAGACAGCGGCGGCATGTGGACGGGTGCGGGCATGGCAATGGCGGCTCTAGACAGGTGGAACAGCGGACTTTCAGTTGAACATTTCTCAATTGAATGATGAGTCTATATCGATTTATTACTGGAGCATCTTCATGCAAAGTAAGCCCATCGATTGAGGTTTCAGCAAGAACCATGAAGCACTCCAGCCCCAACTCCGCCAACCCCTCGGCCAGCACCCCGGCCAGCGCGCCCCTGGCCATCACCATGGGCGATCCATTGGGCATCGGGCCCGAGATCATCGTCAAGCTGGCAATGGACCCTGCGCGGCCCTGCACGCCGTTTCTCGTCATCGGCGACATCGCCCGGCTGCAGCGGGCGGCCGATGGGCTGGGCGTCCATCCGCAGATCCGGGCCATCGAGACACCGGCCCAGGTCCCTGCCCTGGTGCCGCCCGCCACGCTCTTCGTGCTGCAGACCGGCGAGGACCTGCCGCCGGACCTGCCCTGGGGCTGCGTCGATGCACGCGCCGGCGCGGCCTGCCATGCCTATATCCAGCGCGGCATCGACCTGGCCCTGGCTGGCGACGTCTCGGGCCTGGTGACCGCCCCCATCCACAAGGAAGCGCTGCGCGCGGCAGGCTGCCCGCATCCGGGCCATACAGAGATGCTGGCCGAGCGTTCCGGCACACGCGACTTCGCCATGATGCTCGCCAATGATGAGCTGCGGGTGCTGCTGGTCTCCATCCATGTGCCGCTGCAGCAGGCCATCGCCTCCGTGACCATGGACAACGAGCTGCGCGCCATTCGCCTCGCGCACCAGGCCTGCCGCGCGTTCGGCATCCCCCGGCCCCGGGTGGCCGTGGCAGGGCTCAATCCGCATGCCGGTGAAAACGGTCTGTTCGGGGACGAGGACCGCTCGGTGATCATCCCCGCCATTGCCGCCGCGCGCGCCGAAGGCATCGACGCCAGCGGCCCCTGGCCCGGCGACACGGTCTTCATGCGGGCGCGCCGGGGCGAGTTCGACGTGGTGGTCGCCCAGTTCCATGACCAGGGGCTGATTCCCGTGAAATACCTGGGTGTGGAGCAAGGCGTGAACATCACCGTGGGCCTGCCCTTTGTGCGCACCTCGGTGGACCATGGCACGGCCTTCGACATCGCGGGCACGGGCCGCGCCGACCACGCCAGCCTGGCCTGCGCGCTGCGCCAGGCGGCAGCCATGGTGCAGGCCACCCGTACCGGTGCCAGCGCACGAACGCAGCGCCCGGACTTCATCTTCATGCTCACGCAGCAGGACAGGACCATTGCCGATGCGCGCGAGCGGCTGCGCGAGGTGCTGGCCCAGGGCGTTCGCCATGTGGGCTTCAAGGACATCGGCCTGCCCCTGCCCGAGCTGCATGCCCTGGCCCGGGACATCCGGGCGGGCGGCGCCAGGGTTTATCTGGAGGTTGTCAGCCTGGACGAGGCCAGCGAAGTGGCCTCGGCCCGCGCGGCGGTCGAGCTCGGTGTGGACGTTCTCATGGGCGGCACGCGGCCCGAAGCCGTGCTGCCCGTGCTGCACGGCAGCGGCATTGCGTACTACCCGTTTCCCGGCAAGGTGAGCGGGCATCCGAGCGTGCTTTCAGGCCCGGTACAGGACATCGTGGCCAGCGCCCGCCGCATGGCGGGGCTGGACGGCGTGCATGGCCTGGACCTGCTGGCCTACCGCTTCCACGGCGATGTGCCGGCCCTGATCAAGGCCGTCTGCGATGCGGTGGACAAACCCGTGGTCGTGGCCGGCTCCATTGATCGCAGTGAACGCATCGCGGCCGTGCTGGCCGGCGGCGCAGCGGGCTTCACGATAGGCACTGCCGCCTTCGAGGAGACTTTCCCGGCCGCGCGGCCCGGGCTGCGGCGCAATTGCAGGCCATACAGGCGCTGGTGGACTGACGCCGGCCATGTCGGCTATGCCGGCCCGCGCCTCGCACGCCGGGGTCACGGTCCAGCAGCAGCTGCAGCGGTTTCGCCCACCGGTGCCCGGGCGTTCTCACAGCCCCAGGTACAGGGCCAGCAGCGAAACGGCGGCCGGCACGGCCTGCACCCAGAGGATCTTGCGGCTGGCCGTGGCGGCGCCATACAGGCCTGCCACCAGCACGCACAGGAGAAAAAAGTACTTGAACGCCAGGCCGTCGGCGCCCTGCGCCAGCCCCCAGATCAGCCCTGCGGCGAGAAAGCCGTTGTAAAGCCCCTGGTTGGCGGCCAGCGTCCTGGTCTGCTGCGCAAATTCCGGCGTCAGCCTAAAGGCTTTCCTGCCAGCCGGCCGGTCCCAGAGAAACATCTCCAGCACGAGGATGTAGACATGGATTGCGGCGACGATGCCTATGAGAACGTTGGCCATCTGGGTGGATAGGAAAGTGGACAGGCCCCTGTATACGGGATGCATCCGCCGCCGTCCATGCCCGCCGCGCCACACATGGCCTGCAACGGCCTGCCCGTGTCACCCGGAAGACTTGCTGCCGGTTGGCACAGGCTTTTCCACTGGCTTTTGCGCACTCTCTGCCGGCGCCACGGCACCTGCGGCCGCACCGCCCAGCGCACCGGCCACGCTGCCTACTGTGCCGCCCACCACCACGCCCACCGGGCCTGCAATGACCGCACCGGCGGCAGCGCCGGCAGCGGCTCCGGCCAGTACGCCGCCGCCGATGAACACCGAGCGTGACTCGCGCTGCGCATCCTGCGGCGACAGCTGGTACTGGGCAGCTGCCTCGGGGTCCTGGGAAGGTACGCCGTGGCCCGGTCGTGCCTGTTCGGCCAGGTCTTCGTCCTCCACCGCATCTGCAGACACCGGCGGGATGGATGGCTTGTTGCTTGCATTCATGGGAATCTCCTTCGGGGATGGACCGTGGACGCGGGACTGCATCCGCAGCATCCCTCTTGCAGTTTTCGTTGTACGCCTGTGCCCGCCAGGCCGACGCCGGCCCAGGCTGCACTGCCGCGTCAGCAAAGGGCCGCAGCTGCGCAGACCATGACTACAAGGGCTCGTAGGACCTGGCCTCCGGCGCCCAAGGACCCTCCTACGCCGGTCGCGGCGCACCGACTACCCGGAGCACTTCATTGCGGTCCTAAGCTGGAACCCAGAAGCACACAGGCTTCGACTTCGCCAGGCGATGCACGGGCTATGAAGGGGCCGCCTCCCGCGCCTTTTCCCATGCCGCATCGCCCAGCCGCCAGATGCACAGCGTCGGCGTGCCAGCACCAACCCACTCAATGGAGAGCCTCATGGTCACACCCAACACCGTATCGAGCGTCATTTCTTCCGAAACCGTCAGCGGCACCAATGTCTACAACCCCGCAGGCGACAAGCTGGGCAGCATAGACACGCTGATGATCGACAAGCTGTCCGGCAAGGTGCGCTACGCCGTGATGGAATTCGGCGGCTTCCTGGGCATCGGCACGGACCGCTATCCGCTGCCCTGGGAATCCCTCAAGTACGAGCCCGACATGAACGGCTACGTGGTGTCGCTCACGCGCGAGCAGTTGGACAACGCGCCCCGCTATGAGCGCGACACGGCACCGGCCTACACCGATGAATATGGACGCCGCGTGAACGATTACTACGGCGTGCCCTACCTGTAAATCCCGACCCTTGCGGTCTTTGACACAGCCCCGTTCGCGGGGCGTTTTCTTTGGTGCGGATAGCTGGCCAAGGAAGAACGCCCTGCGCGACTTCACTCCCTCATTCCAGGAGAACTCCCATGAATACCACCCCACCGGCCATCGACTACAAGGCCTGCATGGATGCCTGCCAGGCCTGCATCATTGCCTGCAATACCTGTGCCGCCGCCTGCCTGAAGGAAACAGACGTCCAGATGATGGCCGCCTGCATTGCCCAAGATCTTGAATGCGCGCAGGTCTGCGAACTGGCCGTGGCCTCAATGGCGCGCCAAAGTCCGCATGTCTCAGACATCTGCCGCCTGTGCGCCCGGATCTGCCAGGCCTGCGCCGACGAATGCGGCAAGCATTCCCACGACCATTGCCAGACCTGCGCGGCAGCCTGCCAGCAATGCGCCATGTCCTGCAATCTCATGGGCATGCAGTCGCACTGACGCCGCTGGCCTTTGTCACGACAGCCGGCCAGGCGCCCATCCTGCAAACCGGCAGGAAAAAAAGCCACCGGCGCTGTCGTCATCCGCCCTATACCGGCAGCCTTCGGCGCTGCCTACACTTTGATGCATATCCACGCACAAAGGAGATGGGCATGGCACTGAACATCAGCATAGAACAGCGGTTCCTTACCCTCCTGGGCCAGTTGAAGCACATGCCTCCCTGCTCATCCCGCCAGGAAGCGCACGACATGCTCCTGCTGCTGTGGATGCGCATCTGCGAAGGCGCAGGCGCGCGCAGGCAATTGCTCAACAGCATGCGCCAGCGCACGCTGTGCGCAGAGCACGGCTGGAAAAACCTCGACAAAAGCCCCTGCTACTGGGATTCGGAGACCACGCCGGGCATCCGAATCTATCTGCATGCCAATGGCACCATCGTCATTCAAAGACAGGGCGGAGCGCAGGATTCCGAAATCCTGCACTTCAGCAGCCACCGGGAGTTTGTCGAGGCGTAGACAAAGGCCTCGCGCTCTATCCCGAACAATGGCGAAATATTGAAAAACCTAGGTGCAAACACCGACGATGTCCCACATGCGACATCGACCCTGTCTCCATAAAATGCGTCATTGTGTAGCACACTATCCATGAGGAACATATGACAGCAGATTACAAAACCCTCCTCCAGCAGAAGGCCGAGCTTGAGGCAAAGATCGCCGCCACCCTGAAGGCGGAAAAAGGCGGAGTCATCGCCAAGGTCCGCGAACTCGTCGAGCAGTTCGGTCTGACCCAGGATGACATCTTCAGCACCGGCAAGGCCAAGTCCGCCAGCATTGGCGTGGCCAAATACCGCGACCCCGCCAGCGGAGCCACCTGGACCGGCCGGGGCAAACCGCCGCGCTGGATTGAAGGCAAGGACCGCAAGGCCCTCGAGATCTGAGCACGGCCCGCCAACGCGGGCATTTTTTATGGCGGCCCCAATCGCCCGGACTCTCGCCAGGCAATGCCGGAAACAGAAAAACCCAGTGCTATTCACATAGCACTGGGTTTCATGTTTCTGGCGGAGAGGGAGGGATTCGAACCCTCGGTACGTTCGCACGTACGCCTGATTTCGAGTCAGGTACAATCGACCACTCTGCCACCTCTCCGCAGCGTCGAAGCTGAAATTATAGCCTAAAAATTCAGGCCTTCAGCAAAGTCTGTCCGCCCATGTACGGGCGCAGCGCTTCGGGAATGGTCACGGAACCGTCGGCGTTCTGGTAGTTCTCCAGCACCGCCACCAGCGTGCGGCCCACGGCCAGGCCGGAACCGTTGAGGGTGTGCACCAGCTCGTTCTTGCCCTGGGCATTCTTGAAGCGCGCCTGCAGGCGGCGCGCCTGGAAGGCCTCGCAGTTGGAGACCGAGCTGATCTCGCGGTAAGTGTTCTGCGCAGGCAGCCAGACTTCCAGGTCATAGGTCTTGGCCGAGCCAAAGCCCATGTCGCCCGTGCACAGGCTCATCACGCGGTAGGGCAGGCCCAGCTTCTGCAGCACGGCCTCGGCGTGGCCGGTCATCTCTTCCAGCGCCTCGTAGCTCTTTTCCGGATGCACGATCTGCACCATCTCGACCTTGTCGAACTGGTGCTGGCGGATCATGCCGCGCGTGTCGCGGCCGTAGCTGCCGGCCTCCGAGCGGAAGCAGGGGCTGTGGGCCGTGAGCTTGATGGGCAGCTGGTCCTCGGCCACGACCACGTCGCGCACGAAGTTGGTCAGCGGCACCTCGGCCGTGGGAATCAGGTAGAGCGCCGCATTGTCGGGCACGGGCTCGCCGTCCTGGCCGCCCTTCTTGGCGGCGAACAGGTCGCCCTCGAACTTGGGCAACTGGCCCGTGCCCTTGAGCGAGTCGGCATTGACGGCGTAGGGCACATAGCACTCGGTGTAGCCATGCGAGTCGGTCTGCAGGTCGATCATGAACTGCGCCAGGGCGCGGTGCAGGCGGGCGATGGGGCCCTTCATCACGGTGAAGCGCGAGCCCGACAGCTTGACGCCCATGTCGAAATCCAGGCCCAGCGGCTGGCCCACGTCCACATGGTCCTTGACCTCGAAATCAAAGGTCTTGGGCGTGCCCCAGCGGCGCGCCTCCACATTGCCGCTTTCGTCCGCACCGACGGGCACGCTTTCGTGCGGCAGGTTGGGCACGGCCAGCAGCATGGCGTGCAGCTCGCCCTGGATCTGCTCCAGGCGCGTGGCCGACTGGTCCAGCTCGGTCTTGAGGCTGCCGACTTCGGCCTTGGCGGCCTCGGCAGCGTCCTTCTCGCCCTTGCCCATCAGCATGCCGATCTGCTTGGACAGCTGGTTGCGCTTGGACTGCAGCTCCTCGGTCCGTGTCTGCAGGGACTTGCGCTCTGCTTCCAGGGACTGGAAGGCCTCCACGTTCAGGAAGGCCTGGGGCTTTTTGCGGGTCTCCAGCCGTGCGACGGCCGAGTCAAGGTCTTTGCGAAGAAGAAGGATATCGAGCATAGCCGGCAATTTTAGGCGGTATCGCCATGGCAGCGCCCGCCCCTGGGCGTTGGGGGTCTTGCCGCTACAGAAATCCCGCGCCGGCGCCGATACTTCCAATATGCCGCCCACAGCGGTTTGCGCACCCGGGAGCACCCATGTTTTTTGTCTTCGGTCCCAACGGACAGATGTTTCGCGGTCCCGCCGAGCGGCTGGGCCAGGTGGCGCCCGTGCGCCGCGTACAACGCCCGCAGGCCCTGCGCACGCGCTCGGCCGATGTGATGGCCGACGATGCAGCCGCCTCGTTCCCTGCCATCCTGGCCGACCTCGCGGGCCAGCCTGCCGGCGCGCCGGAGCCCGCCCCGCGCAGCCGCGGCGCGGTCGATGCCTACCTTTCCACGGAAAAAGGCCCCAGCCAGCCACGCCAGCCCCTGCAGACCGTGGCCGACGTGATGAGCCACGAGGCCGTGACGGTGTCGCCCGAGGCCGGTGTCAACGACGCCTGGCGCGTGCTGGCCGAGCACGGCGTGGCCCAGGCCCCCGTGCTGGATGCCGGTGGCCGCGTGGTCGGCCTGCTGCTGCGTGCCGACATGGCGCCGCTGGACCTGCTGCCCGAGCCCGGTGCGATCAAGGACGCCATTGCCCTGGCGCGCCGGCCCGTGAACGAGGTCATGATCTCCCCCATACCCACGGTGGCCACCACCACCGACCTGCGCCGCGTGGCCGGCGTGCTGCTGGAGACCGGCCTGCCGGGCCTGCCCGTGACCGATGAGCAGGGCCTGCTGGCCGGCTTCATCAGCCGCACCGACATCCTGCGCGCCGTGGCCTCCGATCCGCCGCTGGATCTGTGGAGCTGAGGCTTTCGACCCCACCATGCAAAACGGGCGCCAGGCGCCCGTTTGCTTTTTGGCCAATGTCCGCTGCGCCTGCGGTTCAGCCGCCCGTCTCGGGCTGCTTGCCCACGGAGATCTCCAGGCCCGTGGCCGCGTCGATCTTCAGGCCCTTGGGCAGCGGGAACTTCACGGTCTCCTCGATGCCATCCATCTTGCGCACCGACAGCGCGCCCAGCTGGCGCAGGCGCTGGATGACCTCGTCCACCAGCACCTCGGGGGCGGAGGCGCCGGCCGTCAGGCCCACGCGCCCGGCATTGGCAAACCATTCCTCGCACAGCTCGCCCGCGTTGTCCACCATGTAGGCGGGCGTTCCCAGGCGCGCGGCCAGCTCGCGCAGGCGGTTGCTGTTGGAACTGGTGGGGCTGCCCACGACGATGAGCACATCCACCTGCGGCGCCAGCACCTTGACGGCGTCCTGGCGGTTTTGCGTGGCGTAGCAGATGTCCTGCTGCTTGGGCTCGCGCACCTGCGGAAAGCGCGCGCGGATGGCCGCCGTGATGCCGGCGGCATCGTCCACCGACAGCGTGGTCTGCGTGACCACGGCCAGCTTCTCGGTCTGGCGGGGGGTGACACGTGCCACATCGGCCTCGTCCTCGACCAGGTGGATGCCCTCGGACAGCTGGCCCATGGTGCCCTCGACCTCTGGATGCCCCTTGTGGCCGATCATCAGGAACTCGTAGCCTTCCTTGGCCAGCTTGGCCACTTCCACATGCACCTTGGTCACCAGCGGGCAGGTGGCGTCGAAGATGGAGAAACCGCGCCGCCGCGCCTCTTCCTGCACCGCCCGGCTCACGCCGTGGGCGCTGAACACCAGGGTGGCGCCGGGCGGCACGTCGTCCAGCTCCTCGATGAAGATCGCTCCCTTGGCCTTGAGATCGTTGACCACGAAGGTGTTGTGCACGATCTCGTGGCGCACGTAGATGGGCGCGCCGAACTTGGCCAGCGCACGCTCCACGATCTCGATGGCGCGGTCCACGCCGGCACAGAAGCCCCGGGGCTCGGCCAGCAGGATTTCCTGGGGCGAGGTCGTATCCGGCACCTCAGAGCACCCCGATGATCTGCACTTCGAAGGTCACCGGCTGGCCGGCCAGCGGGTGGTTGAAGTCGAACAGCACGGCGCCGTCCTCGCGCACCTGCACCACGGCGCCCGCGTAGCTGCCCAGGCCGTCGGGCGTGGGGAACTGCACCACGTCGCCGGGCGCGTACTGCTCGTGCGGGTCGCCCAGCTCGTTCATCAGCTTGCGCGCCACCCACTGCATCATGTCGCCGTTGCGCTCGCCGAAGGCTTCGCCGGCCGGCATCTCGAACGTGGTGCGCGTGCCTTCGGCCAGGCCCAGCAGGCGCTGCTCGACGGCGGGCGACAGCTCGCCCGCGCCCAGGGACAGCGTGGCGGGCTTGTCGTTGAAGGTGTTGATCACATCGCCTGCAGGCCCGGACAGGCGGTAGTGCAGCGTGAGGAACGAGCCGGCCTGGACCGTGGGGTGGGCCGGGGAAGAAGCGCTAGAGGTCATGGAAGTCCCGATAAACTGGCCCGTATTGTAGAAAAACATCCATGTCCCCACGCCCCGTGCAACGGTGCCCCTGCGGCGCCCCTCACCTGGCTGAACCATGGCTCTCAAAGACCTGCCCGCCCAGGCCCAGCCGCGCGAAAGGCTCGCGGCACACGGCCCCTCGGCGCTTTCCGACATCGAACTGCTGGCCATCGTGCTGCGCACCGGCATGGCCGGCAAGGGCGTGCTGCAGCTGGCCCAGGAACTGCTGCAGCTGCCCGGCCGGCCCGGCCTGTCCGGACTGCTGCAGGCCGGGCACGCCGACCTGAAGGCCATCAAGGGGCTGGGGCCTTCCAAGAGCGCACAACTCCTGGCCGTGCTCGAACTGGCGCGCCGCGCCACGGCCGAGCAACTGCGCGAGCGCCCTGCCCTGGCCTCGCCCGAGGCCGTGGCGCGCTACCTGCAGCTGCACCTGGCGGCACGCCAGCACGAGGTGTTCGCCGTGCTGTTCCTGGACAGCCAGCACCGGCTGATCGCGCTGGAGGAGATGTTCCGCGGCACGCTCACGCGCACCAGCGTCTATCCCCGGGAAGTGGTGCTGCGCGCCCTGCACCACCACGCGGGTGCCGTCATCCTGGCCCACAACCACCCCAGCGGCCATGTCCAGGCCAGCGCTGCGGACAGGGCCGTCACGCAGAGCCTGCAGGCTGCCCTGGGCCTGATGGACATCCAGGTGCTGGACCATGTGATCGTCGCGCCGGGCGCCGCGCTGTCCATGGCGGGCCAGGGGATGCTGTAGGACCCCGGCTGGGCCCGCCATGGCCGCCGGGGTGCCGAAATTGCGGTACAACCGGCGTCACCATGACTTTGAAAGCCACCAGCCTGCAGGACCTCGCGCCAGTGCGCCGCGCACTGGCCGAAGCCGCCGCCCAAGAGGCCCTGCTCCAGCAGCAGCGCGCCGAGGCGGCGCGCCGCCTCCTGGCCGAGCAAAAGCTGTTCGAAAACACCGTGGGCCCGGTGCATGCGCTCAAGTCCGCGCACGCCCGCCACCTCCATGCCCCCGAGCCCCCCGAGCCGCTGCCCCTGCAGCTGGAGCTGGACGAGCAGCGCGTGCTGCAGGAGGCCATGAGCGACGAGTTCGACGTCAGCACCCTGCTGGACACCGACGACCAGCTCAGCTTCCGGCGCCCCGGCATCGGCCTGGACGTGACGCACAAGCTGCGCGCCGGGCAGTGGAGCATCCAGCGCCAGCTGGACCTGCACGGCCTGCGCGTGGACGAGGCGCGCGAGGCGCTGGGCCAGTTCATCCGCCTGTCGCACCGCACCGGCATACGCTGCGTGCGCGTGGTGCACGGCAAGGGCCTGGGCTCGCCGGGCAAGACCCCCGTGCTCAAGGGCCGCGTGCTGCGCTGGCTGGTGCAGAAAAAGGAAGTGCTGGCCTTTGTGCAGGCCCGCCCGGCCGAAGGTGGCGCGGGCGCCCTGGTCGTCCTGCTGCAGCCGGGCAAGCGCCAGCTGTACTGAAGGCGTGGATGGCGTGAACGGTGATGGGGTTCAGGCCGCGGCCACCGCCGCCGCCTTGCGCGCCCGCCCTATCACCAGCGCCATCACCGCCGCCACCAGGCAGGCCAGGCCGGCCGCATACAGCGCGGGCGTATAGGTCAGCAGCAACGTGCGCGTCAGGCCAGCGCCCCAGGCAGCGGCGGCCGCGCCCAGCTGGTGGGCCGCGAAGATCCAGCCGAACACCAGCCCCACCTTCTGCGGCCCGAAATGCTGGGCCGTGAGCTTGACCGTGGGCGGCACCGTGGCGATCCAGTCCAGCCCGTAGAACATGGCGAACAGGCCCAGGCCGTAGAAGGTGAACTCCGAATGCGGCAGCCAGAACAGCGACAGGCCGCGCAGCCCGTAGTACCAGAACAGCAGCTTGCGGTTGTCGTAGCGGTCCGACAGCCAGCCCGACAGCACGGTGCCCACGAAGTCGAAGGCCCCCATCATGGCCAGCACCGACGCGGCGGGCACCGCGCCCATGCCGTTGTCGCCGCACAGCGAGATGAAGTGCGTCTGCACCAGGCCGTTGGTGGACAGGCCGCAGATGAAGAAGGTGCCCGCCAGCAGCCAGAAGGTGCGGTTGCGCGCGGCCTCGGCCAGCACCTTGAAGGGCGTGCCGAAGTTCATGGCCATGGCCGGTGGCGGCGGGGCCGAGGCATCGCCGCCAAAGGGCGCCAGGCCCAGGTCCGAAGGCCGGTCCCGCACGAACAGCAGGGCCAGCACGGCGATCAGGGCGCTGGCCACGAACACCGGCACCGTGGCCGAGCGCCAGCCCCAGTGCTCGATCATCCAGGCGGCCAGCGGCAGGAAGGCCAGCTGCCCCGTGGCCGCACTGGCCGTGAGCACGCCGATGACCAGGCCGCGCCGCGCCGCAAACCAGCGGTTGGCCACCACGGCGCCCAGCACCAGCGCCGTCAGGCCCGTGCCCATGCCCAGCAGCAGGCTCCACAGCAAAAACAGATGCCACAGCTGCGTGGCCTGCGTCACCATCGCCATGGCGCCGCCCACCAGGGCCAGGCCCATGCACATCACGGCACGCAGGCCGAAGCGCTCCATCATCACGGCCGCAAACGGCCCCAGCAGGCCGAACAGCGCAAAGCGCAGCGCCAGGCTGCTCGATATCTGCTCCGTACTCCAGCCGAACTCGCGCGACAGCGGCTGCAGCATGGCGCCCGGCAGGCCCAGCGCGGCCGACATGGTCAGCATGGTGAGGAAAGTGATGGCCGCGACCAGCCAGCCGTAGTGGATGCCGCGCCGCTGCAGCCAGCGCGCCGTGGAGTTGGAGAGCATGGGAGTCTCTTCGGGGGTTGGGAATTCGGTAGGGCCTACGCCTGCGGGCCGTCTGCAGCGTTGCCATCGCCAGCGCCACCACCAGCGCCATCGCCATTGCCGCCATCGAGCAGCACCAGGCATTCGTCGATCAGCGCATGCAGGGCCGCCACGCGCTCCAGGCCCACGCGGGCGTTGAGCTCGTTCTGTGCGGTCTTCCAGCTTTGCTTGGCCTCTTCACGCTTGGCCTGGCCCGCGTCGGTGATGTGCACCAGGCGGCTGCGCTGGTCCTCGCCCTGGCCCATGCGCACCCAGCCGGCGTCGATCAGCGGCTTGAGGTTGCGCGTCAGCGTCGAGGCGTCCATGCGCATGCGCCGCGCCAGGTCCGAGGGCCGCACCGCACCGGCGGCCAGCACATGGCTGAGCAGCGAGTACTGCGTGATGCGCAGCCCCGTCTCGTTCAGATGGGCGTCATACACCTGGCCCACGCTGCGCATGAGCTGGCGCACGCGGTGGTTGGTGCAGCCCTGGGGCACGGCGAGGATGTCTGGATTCACTGGCATGGCGCAGATTATTGCATATACAACTATTGTAGATACAATAATATCCACACCGCCATCCCAGACAGCCTGGCGCCCGCATTTTTCCCAATGAAAGAGAGACATTCCATGGACACCCGCACCCACTCCCCGGAGCAGGCCGCCCACAGCGCCACCTCCAGCCCCACCTCCGGCGCCATCTCCCCTGCCCTGCAAGCCTGGCTGGACGAGGAACAGGCGGTCACCCTCCGGCTGGACGCCGGCCCCGGCGCAGGCGTGTCGCGCCCCGACCAGGTCGCAGGCCGCAGCGGGCTGGAGCTGATGCAAGCCATGCTGCGCGGCGAACTGCCCTACCCGCCCATTGCACGCACGCTGGACTTCATGCTGATTTCCGTGGGCGAAGGCAGCGCCGTCTTCCAGGGCCGCCCCGGCGCCAACCACCTCAACCCCATGGGCACGGTGCACGGCGGCTGGTTCGCCACCTTGCTGGACTCGGCGCTGGGCTGCGCCGTCCACACCTGCATGCCGCCGGGCCGGGGCTACACCACGGCCGAGCTGGGGGTGAACCTGGTCAAGGCCCTGACCCCGCGCGTGCCGCGCGTGCGCGCCGAAGGCCGCGTGCTGCACTGCGGCCGCCAACTGGCCACGGCCGAGGCGCGCCTGGTCGGCCCCGATGGCACGCTCTACGCCCACGCCACCACCACCTGCCTGGTGTTCGAGATGCCGCCTGCGCGCTGAAGCCCGTCCGGCACAAGCAAAAAAGCCCCGTGCCAGATGCACGGGGCTTTTTTGTTGCTTGCCTGCCGGAACTTACTTCGACAGATCCAGGCGGTACTTGGACGTGCCCTTGCCCGAGCCGTCATCGGCCGCCACCAGCGAGATGTTGGCCAGGCCCGCCGCCTGCGCCACCGGCAGCGCGTTGGCGCCGGAGCTGAACACCACGTTGGCCGAGGTGGCCACCTTGGTGAAGCGCCAGCTCTTGGCCGCGCCATTGGCGGCGCGCGTGATGCTGCCCTTCTTGCGCACGTAGCCGATCACCACGTCGCGGTTGGCGTCCGGCGAGGCCCAGATGGCGCTGGAGCCGTCGAGCTTGGCGATGAAGCTCTTGCCGCTGGTGGCGCGGTAGTTGTTCGTGGCGATCACGAACTCCTGCGCGGGGTCGATGGCCTTGCCCAGGTACTGCAGGTTCTTGATGCGGCTGCCCACGGGCTGGGTCACGTCGATCTCGTACTGCACATCGGCCGTGGTGAACATGTCGAAGTTGTAGCCCGGGAAGGTGCTGATCAGCTGCTGCTCACCCGTCTTGGCCGGATCGATCTGGTTGAAGCGCTTGGCAGCGGCCTCCAGCCAGTCCTTGATGTCGGCGCCATTCACCTTCACCGCATACACGGTGTTGGGGTACAGGTACAGGTCGGCCGCGTTGTAGATGGCCAGCGGGCCCACGGCCACGTCGGTGTAGTCGGCGCCGCCCTGGAAGCCCGACTTGAACGGCGCGCTCACCGACAGCACGGGCAGCTGCGCGTACTGCGGCAGGCTGGCCTTCACATAGTCGGCCACATAGTCGCGCTGCGCCTGGTTGACGATCTGGATGGCGCCCGGGTCGCCCACATCGGCGAACAGCGTGCTCATGCGGAAGTCCGTGCTGCCGATGGGCGTCTTCACGTACTGGATGGCGGCCTGGTGCTGGCTCTCGATCAGCGGCGCCACCGTCGGGTCCACGGCCACGTAGGTGGCCTTGCCTGCGGCGTCCTTGCCGGTCTGGATATTGCGCAGCTCGCTCTTGCCCGCGCTCTTGTCCACGCTCCACTGCTTGCCGTCCCACTTGAGCGCCAGCTGGATCACGCCCAGCGCCTTGCCCCAGGAACTGGCCATCACCGACTGCACGCCGTTGATGGTGCCCGCCTTGTTGTCCACGCCCGCCTGCGTGAACGCCGGCGTGGCCGCCGTATCGGGGAACACGCCGTGCTGGTGGCCCATGACCATGGCGTCGATGCCGGCCACCTTGCTCAGGTGCAGGCCGGGGTTCTCCATCGTCGGCGAGTAGGCCCCGCCGTCCAGGCCGCCGTGCAGCATGGCCACCACCACGTCGGCGCCCTTGGCGCGCATCTCGGGCAGGTACTTCTGGGCGGACTCCACGGCGCCTTCGGTGTAGAGCTTGCCCTCCAGATAGCGCTTGTCCCAGTTCATGATGCCCGGCGTGGTGAAGCCGATCACGCCGATCTTGATGGGCAGCTCCACCGCCTTGCCATCCTTGTCCTTGGCCGCGATCTTGCGCTCCAGAATCACGTAGGGCTGCACCAGCGGCTGCTTGGTCTTGCTGCTGTAGACATTCGACAGCGCCACCGGAAAGCCATTGCCCGCGCACTTGACCGACTTGTCCACGCCGTCCACGTCCAGGCCGCCGCCCAGCACCTGGTTCAGGAAGGGCAGGCCGTAGTTGAACTCATGGTTGCCCAGCGTGCCCGCATCGAAGCCCAGCGCACCCATGGCCTTGTACATGGACAGCTGCTGCGTGCAGGGGATCTTGGCCACCTCGGCCTCGTAGTCGGCCAGGGCCGTGCCCTGGATGGTGTCGCCGTTGTCCACCAGCAGCGTATTGGCAAACTCCTTGCGCGCCGCACGCACCAGAGTGGCCGTGCGCTCGAAGCCGTAGGAGGCATCCTCGGCCAGCTTGAAATAGTCATAGCTGCGCACATTGAAGTGCAGATCCGTGGTCTCCAGCACGGCCAGCGTGGCCGTCGCGGACTGGCTGGCCACCGGGGGCGTCGTGCTGTCGTTGCTGTCGCTGCCACCGCAGGCGGCCACCAGCGCGGCGCTGGCCAGGACGCTCAGCGCCAGGCGGCGGGACAGGAGCAGGGATTGCAATGTGGGGAGGTTGCTCAGTGGCATGTGGTTTTTGTGGGGGTGGTGAAGGGGGGGAGTTTGTTGG